>JBFJHN010000241.1:0-5175 GCA_041613275.1 Candidatus Krumholzibacteriia bacterium
GTCGCTGAAGTAGACGTCGAAGTAGGGGGCGCAGCCCACGAACAGCGCCACAGTGCCCTCTTCGGCCACCTTGAGGTCGCTCGGTACGCCCTCGGTTCGTGAACGCTGCCCGTCATCGGCTTGCATGGCGCGTGCGATCGACTGAAACAAGCCTCCGTGCGGCGCCGCGCGCCGCACCTCCGGAGGCACCAGCTCGCGCAGCCCGCGCACGAAATCGGTGAAGCGTACGCCTTCGGGACAGCGCACCTCGCACGATGCGCAGGTCAGGCAGCGCCCGACGCCGACGCCGCGCCCGCGCAGCTCGTCTTCGAGATCCTGGCTGGCGATGCGCCGGGCGCTGAAGTCGCCATGCTTCCCGAGCGGACACATCGTCGTGCACTTGCCACACGCGACGCAGCGTGCGGCGCCCGTCGACTGTCGCAGGCTCACGAGCGCTTGCATGGTGTCCTCCAATCAGTGCGCCTCGCGATGCGCGGACCCTTCCCTCCGGCGCGCGCCAAGCAGCCGGGCGATGGGTTCTTCCAGGCGATCGAAGGCGCGAGACTCCGACCAGTCGGTCAGCACGCAACCGGGATCCTGACCAAGAAGGCCCAAAAGACTGCGGGCGCACCGCACCTGCTCGAGCGCCATGCTGGCGCCAGAACCGAAACGGCAGCGTTGCGCCGCGCATCCGGCGACCAGAATGCGACGTGCCCCCTCGCGCACGAGATCGATCAACATCGCGGCGGTCACTTGGCCCACGCAGCGCAGGCGCACGATCTCGACGTGTGCACCCGCACCGTCCAGGGCCGTCTCGAGCGCTCCCGAACGTCGCTGGCAGGACAGGACCACGTAACCGTCGACAGGCGGCTCGGCCTGCGTGGCGCGAGTGAGCGCGTGTTGGATGCGTTCGCCCCACCACTCGGGCGACAACGCCTGCGTCGTCGCACTCCCCGTCGGGCACACGGCCGTGCACAGGTTGCATCCGCGACACAGCGTCGGCTCGATGCGCGCGTGGGGACGCTCCCCCGGGGCCGCCGGGACCGTCACGGCGTCGAACGAGCACACGGCGACGCAACGCGAACAGCCCCGGCAGCCTTCTTGGCGGATGTGGGTGCGAACGGGGAGGATTTCCACATCGTGGCCCAGGCGTTCGTCGCCGGGCGCAGCGCCAGCCGTGGAGCGAGAGACCAGCAATCCGGTGACGCCCGTGCGCGCGTCGAGGCCGAGAGACGCGCCGGCTGGAACGCGCAGAAGCGCCGTGCACCCAGGCGCCTGACGTCCCTTGCTGCGCAGCATGACGTGGCGACGCGCACACGTCGGTGCGCAGATGCGGCATTCGCCGCACGGACCGCAGCGCAGGCAGCGGCGCGCCTCGGCCACGGCATCTCGCGCGCTGTAGCACTGCTCCACCTCGGCGAACTCACGGCCGGGCTCGGGAGCGAGCGTCGTCGGACGGATCCGCATCGCCTCCACCGGGGGCGCGTCGGGGAGCTCGTACTCGAAGGCAGCGCGCTTCTCAGGGCGCTGCTCGCGTACGTCCGGACGGCCCTCCTCGATGAAGTGGCGGATCGACTCCGCGGCGCGGTGACCGGCTGCGATGGCATCGATGACCGTCGAGGGACCGGTCACCATGTCGCCCGCGGCGAAAACGCCGGCGAGACGGGACATGGTGGTGTCCTCGTCGACGATCAGACGCCCGTGACGGACCAGCCCGGTTCGTCCGCGCGACGGGAGAAAGCCGAGGTCGACATCTTGTCCGACCGCGGCCAGCACTCGATCGGCCTCGACCAGGAACTCCGTTCCTGGGATGACGATCGGTTTGCGACGACCGCTGGCATCGAAATCCCCGAGCCCGACCTGCGAGCACTCGAGACCGATGAAGCGTTTGTTGCGAACGACGGCGCGAAGCGGCGCAACGAGAAAGCGGAACGTGATGCCCTCGGAACGCGCTGCTTCGATTTCGTCGCGACTGGCGAGAAGCTCGCTTTGCGACCTTCGATACAGGATGAGCACGGACTCGGCGCCGAGTCTCCTGGCCGAGCGTGCGGCCTCGACCGCGGTGGAGCCGCCGCCGATGACCACGACGCGTTTGCCGGGGAACTCGCGTTCGCCGGCGTTGACGCGGCGCAGGAACGCCAAGGCGTCCTCGACCTCGCCGCGATTCTTCTCGTTGGGAATCCCGAGGGCGCGACCGCGCTGCGCACCGGTGGCCACGAGAACCGCTTCGTAGCCGTCCTGCAGCAGCTGCGCCAGTCCAACGTCGCGTCCCAGGCGCACGCCGGTGCGCATCTCCACACCGGTGCGCTCGATGACGCCGATCTCTTCGGCCAGCACGTCGCGCGGCAGCCGATACGCCGTGATGCCGTGCCGCAACATGCCGCCGGGCTCGGTCTCGGCTTCGAACAGCGTCACCGGGTAGCCGGCCAGGCGCAGGTCGTAGGCCGCCGTCAGTCCGGCGGGTCCGGAGCCGACGATGGCCACGCGCTGAGGTCGTGCCAAACCTGGCGGCGGTGTCGGCAACGGAAAGTCGCGCTCCATGTCGGCGACGAAGCGCTTGAGTGCGCGAATGGCGATGGGCTCGTCGTGCCGACCGCGCAGGCAGGCGATCTCGCACGGATGGTTGCATACGCGTCCGCAGATTCCGGGCAAGGGGCAGCGGCGCCGCACGACCTCGAGCGCTTCGGCGAAACGCTCCTCGGCAATCAACGACACGTACGCCTTGACCTGAACACCCGCGGGACATGCCTGCGTGCACGGTGCGGGCTTGATCCTGCGAATCGGGACGGCCTGCGGCCCCAGCGTGGGCGCCAGCAGCGCCGTGCCGCGCAGGTCGTCGAGCCGCGGCGCACGACGTGGCGGGCTCTGGGTGTCGACGCTCATGGCAAGACCTCCGCTTGGCGTTCCTCGAGGCACGCGTCGCCCAGCTCGAAACCGCGCTTGAAAGCGGCCAGGTTGAGCTCGTCCGTTCCCGAAGGCACCGAGGTACGGATGGCTTCCTCCACCGCATCGCGCGCGACGACCTGCGTGGTCCGCGTGAACAAGCCCACCATGACCATGTTGGCGACGATCTTCTTCCCGAGCGCCTCGGCCGTGCGCGTGGCGGGAGCACCGAACGTCCGGTGCGGCGAGTCGGGCGTGACCAGCGAATCGTCGACAAGGACCAGCCCATCTTCGCGCAGCTCGGCGACGTACTGGCGATAGGCATCTTGAGACATGGCAATCAGAACGTCGGTGCGGCGCACGTACGGGTACGTGACCGGTTCGTCGGACAAGATGAGCTGCGCGCTGCACGCGCTGCCGCGCGCCTCAGGACCAAAGCTCTGGTTCAGCGTCGCGTGGCGGTCCGACATGACGGCCACGGCTTTGCCGATGACGTAGGCAGCGAGAATCACACCCTGTCCGCCGAAGCCGGTAATGCGAATCTCGGTTCTCGGCATGGCGGTCTCCCTACGCGTCACGCAGCGCGCGGCGATCCGCGCGCACGGTCTGGGTGACGTGGATCTTGGTGTAAGCGCTGCCCAACGCTTCGCTCATGTGACGGTCCAACGCGTCCTGCAGCGTCGGACGCTCGATGTCGATGAACTTGCCCACGCCAATGCGCCCGCGGAAATCGATGTCGACGTCTCGCGGGTCGGCGCCGTGCCGAATGTCGGAGGTGCGCTTGTACTCGCGCATGCTCTCGAGGCCCGAGCCCAGCTTGTTGCGACGCGTGTACAGCGTGGGACAGGGGCTGATGGCCTCGACGAACGAGAAGCCGCGCTTCGACAGCGCTTCCTCGAACGCTTTGGTCAGGCGTCGGACGTGCAGGGTGGTCCAGCGCGCCACATAGACCGCGCCGCAGCTGGCCGCGAGCGCCGGCAGGTTGAAGGGGCGCTCGAAGTTGCCGTACGGCGTCGTGGTGCACACGGCTTCGAGCGGCGTGGTCGGCCCCACTTGGCCTCCGGTCATGGCGTAGTTGAAGTTGTTGACGCAGATGACCGTCATGTCCACGTTGCGCCGCGCCGCGTGGATGAAGTGGTTGCCGCCGATCGAGATGAGATCGCCGTCGCCGCTGAAGACGACAACCTTGAGCTTGGGGTTCGCCATCTTGAGACCGGTGGCAAACGCGATTGCGCGGCCGTGCGTGGTGTGGAAGGAATCCAGCTTCAAGTATCCCGCGACGCGTCCCGAGCATCCGATTCCCGAGACGATGCTCACTTCATCCAGGTTGAACTCGAGGTGCCGCAGCGCCGCAGCAAAGCAGTTCACCGCGGTTCCGATACCGCATTCGGGACACCAGATGTGCGGCAGACGCTCCGAGCGCAGCAGATCCTCGTACGGATACGTCGCTCGCCCGTCGCCTCGAACGGGAAGGGTCACGCTCACGACGTCACCTCCACGAGAGCTGCGTAGATGTCCTCGGGGTCGTGCACCCATCCACCTGCGTGCGGGACCTGCCGTGTCTTGGCCTGGCCCGCGGCGCAGCGCTCGATCTCGAGCGACATCTGACCCAGGTTGATCTCCGGAACCACAAAGGCGCGCGTCTTGCGTGCAAGCTCGCGCACGCGACTTTCGGGGAATGGCCACAGCGTGATCAGTCGCAGCTCGCCAATGGCGCGACCCTCGCGGCGCGCCCTGTTCAGCGCAGCACGCGCCACGCGCGAGGTGATGCCGTAGCTCACCAGAACGGCTTCGGCGTCTTCGACGTGCGACTCCTCGTAGCGCACGAACTTGCTGGCGTTCGTCTGGATCTTGCGCACGAGCCGGTTCACGAGCGTGTCCTGGCATTCGGCAGTCATCACCGGGTAGCCGCGTTCGTCGTGTGTCAGACCGGTGCTGTGGATGCGGTAGCCCTGGCCGGCGGCGACCATCTCGGGGACGAGATCCTCGCAGGGCGCGTACGGCAGGTAATCCTCGGGGGACTTGGTCGTCATGCGGCGGGGTGTGATCTCGATGTCCTCGGCGGCCGGAATCACGACCTTCTCCGTCATGTGGCCGACGCACTCGTCCATCATCACCAGAGTCGGCACGCGGTACTGCTCGGAGAGATTGAAGGCCTCAATGGTGAGATCGAAGGCTTCCTGCGGCGAGTTGGGCGCCAGCGCGATGATCTCGTAGTCGCCGTGCGAGCCCCAGCGCGCCTGCATCACGTCTGCTTGCCCGACCATCGTCGGAAGTCCAGTGGACGGGCCGCCACGCTGCACGTTCACGAGA
>JBFJHN010000242.1:0-5162 GCA_041613275.1 Candidatus Krumholzibacteriia bacterium
CCAGGCTGCGAACCCGGCGCGCCGGCGATCGACGTCGATCTCGAAGCTCTCCGAGGCGCGCACCATGTCGAGCCGCTCGCCCAGCACCCACATGCGGCGCGTGAGCGCGCGATCGCACACCCGCTGCACGCGCTCCGCGTCGAAGGGCTCGGCGACGAGCGCCGCCGCGCGCGCGTGCAGCAGCTCGCGGTCGGCGCCGTCGGCACGCTCGGCGCGCGACAGGAGCATCTTGTGCAGCGCCCCACGCGCAGCTTCGGCGTCCTCGCCCGTCTCGAGCGCTCGGAGCGTGCGCGCGCGCAGCGTCGCGTACACGTCGACCCACGCCTCGACGCTCACGCGGTAGCGACCGCCGCTCTGCAGCCGGAGCTCACCCTGCCAGCGCGCGGGCGTGTCGGTGGCGCCGAGCGGTGCGAAGCGCCAGCGCGGCTCGCCCGGGACGCGGTAGCAGATGCAAGCGGCGAGCATCGCGTCGCCGTCGCAGGCGAGGTTCACGTGGACGGGAACGGCTTCCCCGACGAGCCGCCGCAGCGGCGCGCGACGTTCTTCCGCCGTGGGCTCGACGAAGTCGATGAGGATGCGTTCGAGGGACGGAATCGATCGGGCGGGAGGGCGCACCGGAGGGGTCGAGGGCTCGCTTGAGGCACGCGACGCGCGTCGCGTTTCCGGGTGCCGCGTCTTGCGCGCCAGCTCGGCCTCCACACCACGCCACAATCGGGGCGCGATCGGCGCCGCAGGCCGCGGCGCCGACCGCCGGCAATCTCAGGCGTCCGAGGGTTCGGGCACTTCCCAACCACGCTCGCGCTCGCGCTCCTGCACTTGCTCCAACGTGATCGCCTGGGGCAGCTTCTCGAGATCGGTGTCACTGGTGATCTGCTCGCCCGCAGCGGCCAGCTCCTCGTTGCGCTCGAGCCATTCGCTGTAGACGTCAGGGAGCTCGTCGTCCGGCCAGATGGCGTGCACCGGACACTCGGGAATGCAGGCCTTGCAGTCGATACACTCGTCCGGGTTGATCACCAACATCGCCGGTTCCTGCGTCACGTAGAAGCAGTCCACCGGACAGACACGCGCACAATCCACGTATCGGCAGTCGACGCAGCGCTCGGTCACGACGTGTGTCATGCGTCCCCCTCCTTTGGGAACTCCGGTTGGGGCCGAAGCGTGGCCCGTACGGGTGGCGACGCCGCCCGCAGGCGCGCATCGGTTCGTTCACGGGGCGCGGAACTCCGAGCCACGCGGCGGTGGGGCCGCGCTTCCGGAGCGCCGGCCGGCAATCATAAAGGCCCCCCGCACGCCGGGCAAGCTCTTGTGGCACAAGGGTTCGGGCGCAGTTGCGGGTGCCGCGGCGCGGCGCTCAGCCCCCCGCCGCGCGGTGCGGTCCGCGCACGCGGGACGGGTCAGCGGCCGTCTCGGGCGGATCCACCGGCGCCGGGGGGCGCGGCTCGGGAAGCTCGTCGCGCACGCTGCGATCGTGGCCGGCCTCGTCCACCGACGGCGGCGCCGGCACGTCGACGGTGGCGATCATGCCGCTCGAGCGCTCGAGCTCGGCGTTGAGCTCGCCGCCCACGAGGACCGCCAGGCCCGCGATGTACAACCACACCAAAAAGACGACGACCGCACCCAGACCGGCGTACATGACCTCGTAGCGCGCGAAGCGTGCCACGTACATCGAGAACATCTCGATGCCTCCGAACCACAGCACCACCGCTACGATCGATCCGGGTGTGATCCAGTGCCACGGCCGCCGCACGTTCGGAGCCACGTGGTAGATGAACTCGACGATGAAGAACAAGGCGCCGAGGCCCAGAACCTGGCTGAGGAGGCGCCACATCGTGGCGAAGCCCGGTCCTCCCGTCTCGGCGATGCGTATGCCGATACGCTCCGACAGCGACAGCAGCAGCGCGGCCAGGATGACGGTGACGACCAGCATGAGCGTCAAGCCGATCGAGAGGATGTAGCGCGACCACAAAGGACGCCCCTCGCGCACGCTGTAGGCGCGGTTCAGCGTCACCATCACCGCGCGCATGCCGTTCGACGCCACGATCAAAGCGAAGAGCGCGGTGATGGACAGCAACGCGGGGTTGCGCTGGGACAGGGCGTCAACGGCGCGCCGCACCAGATCGAGCGCCTGCGGCGGCATGTAGGGCTCGAGCAGGTCCGCCTGGCGCAGGATGTAGTCGTCCAGGGGCAGGAAGCCGACCAGCGCCACGAGGAACATCAGAAACGGGAAGAAGGCCAGCAGGAAGAAATAGGCGAGCTGCGCCGAGGCCCCGAAGCAATCGTCGAGGAGCATCTCGGCCCAAACACGCCGTAGCGTCTTGCCCCAATCGCGTTTCCAGTAGTCGCGGTAGCTCATGCAATCGAGAGTCGCAAGGGGAGAGGTGGACGATGCCCCGAGGCTCTGCGGGGCTCGCCGGCGAGTGTAGCACGGGGATTTGGCTTCCGGACGGGGTCGGTGTATCTTTGAAAGCCGACCGGACGGTCTCCGCACCGCCCTACGGACCGAGCGGCCCCGGTGCCGATTCCAGGCACTGCTTCGGTCCTCGAGTCCGTCATTGCCGGCTGGAGGAGTTCGGTGGCGCGATTTCGCATCTTCGGCCTCACCGTCGTGGCGTGGGCCGCGCTGGTCTCGGCAGCCTGGGGTCAATTCGGCCAGAACAAGGTCCAGTACCGCAGCTTCGACTGGCGCGTGCTCGAGACCGAACACTTCCTCATCCACTACTACACGCAGGAAAGCGCCGCCGCGCACGAGGCCGCGCGCATGGCCGAGCGCGGCTACGAGTACTTGAGCGAGTTCTTCCTGCACGAGTTCAAAGAGAAGATCCCCGTCATCCTGTACTCGACGCACCAGGATTTCGAGGCCACGAACGTCATCGGCGGGTTCATCGGCGAGAGCACCGGCGGTGTGACCGAGTCGCTCAAGGGGCGCGTCACGCTGCCGCTCACTGGCTCGTACGCCGAGCTCAACCACGTGCTCGTGCACGAGCTGGTGCACGCCTTCCAGTTCGACATGATGAAGCGCAACCTGGTCAACCAGCTGAGCACGCGACCGCTGCCGCTGTGGATGATGGAAGGCATGGCGGAGTGGGTCTCGAACGGCATCGATCCGGTCACCGCCATGTGGATCATGGACGCGCACCGCTTGGACAAGATTCCCACGGTGCAGGAGATGTCGACGGTGCAGGACATCCGCGTCTACCGCATGGGCCAGGCGCTGTACGAGGTGATCGGCAAGAACTTCGGGCCCGAGCGCGTGCGTCGCATCCTCAAGCGCCCCGGAGCGCGCCGCCGGACTCTCGACGCGCAAGGCCAGCCGTCCGACGGCAGCACCGATCCGGATTCCAGCGACGTGCCGCCGCGTCGGCCCGGACCGACGGCGGCGTCGCAGCCGCTCGGTGTCGGCGTGCCGTCGCAGTTCGGCCAGGGCACGGTGGAGGCACAGACGCTCGAGCAGCTGTGGCAGGCCTACGCCGACAGCGTGGCCACGGCTCTCGCCGACGGCCTGGTGAGCCCCGACTCGGTGGCCGAGGGCGTGCGCGTCGGCAAGGGCTACGGGCGCTCGTTCAACCTGGCGCCGTCGGCGTCGCCCGACGGCAAGCGCCTGCTGTTCTACTCGTCACGCGGCTTCCACAACGAGCTCTTCGTCGCCGAGCGTGAGGGCGATTCCTGGCAGTTCCGCAACCTGGTCACCGGTCAACAGACGCCCGAGCTCGAGTCTCTGCCGCTCATCTCGGCCTCGGCCGACTGGTCGTCCGACGGGCGCAACATCGTCTTCATCGCCACGCAGCAGGGGCGCGATGTCCTGCAGATCTACAACTTCGAGAAGCGCAAGACCATCCGCACGCTGAAAACGGATCTGCTCTCCATCTCGAACCCCTCGTTCTCGCCCGACGGCCGCTGGGTCGTGTTCTCGGCGCTGCAGGGTGGCGAGCAGGATCTCTTCGTCGTCGAGATCGCCACCAACCGTCTCGTGCGCCTGACGCAGGACCCGTACTCCGAGCGCACGCCGCGCTTCTCGCCCGACGGCAAGCAGATCGTCTTCACCAGCGATCGCGGCCCCGCGACCGATCTGCGGCACCTGGTGTTCGGCCCGTGGAACCTCTCGGTCATGCAGCTGCGCTTCGCGGACCGCGACATCGTCGGCGGCTCGGTCGTGCAGGTGTTCGACACGCGCTCGGACGAGTTCTCGCCGGTGTGGAGCCCGGATGGCAGTGCCGTGGCGTTCGTTTCGGATCGTACGGGGACGTATCAGGTGTACACGCTGGAGCTCGCCACCGGTGAGGTGCGCCAGCGCACGCGCTTCTACTCCGGCGTGGTCGGCATCGTGCCCACCGGTCCGGCGATCTCGTGGTCGCGGTCGAACGACGTGTTCTACTCCGTGTTCCAGTCGGGCGGTTGGCACCTGTACCGTACCGACGGCTTCCCCGAGGACCTGCCCGACCCCAGCGTCACACCAACGTTCGACCTGGCGCGCTCGTATCCCGACGAGGTACACGAAGAGGCCGACACGCGCATCGATGCCGAGGATCGCAAGTACCGCTCGCGCTTGACGCCGGAGTACGCGGTGGTCGGCGCCCTGTACGTCGGCAACGCGGGCGCGGCGGGCTCGGGACAGCTGCTCCTGGGCGACATGCTGGGCAACCGTTACCTGCTGCTGGCCGGCAACCTGCGCAGCGACTTCGACCAGTCGGAGATCCTGCTGCAGTACGCCAACATCGGCGGCCGCTGGCAGTGGGGCATGGCGGCGTATCAGTTCCGCGACGATTTCCTGGTGTTCACCGCACCCGACGAGGCCAGCTTCGAGAGCAGCATCCTGCGCGGCGTGGGCGGTCAGCTGTACTACCCGTTCAATCGTTTCCGCCGCATCGAGTTCCGTTTGGACTTGACCAGCGAGGACCAGAACAGCATCCGCTTGCGCAATGTGGACGACTCCATCGTGCAGGATGAACTACGAGCGAGTCGTTACTACTACGTCGTTCCAGGTGTGGGGTTCGTGCACGACAACACTTCGTACTCGGGCTTCACGCCCATCGCGGGCGGTCGCTGGCGCGTGGCCTACAATCAAGCCTTCGGCGATCTCCACTACAACTTCGGCATCCTGGACTGGCGGCGCTACTTCAACATCAAGCGGCGTGGCGCGCTGGCCGCACGCGTCGTGGGGGCGG
>JBFJHN010000243.1:0-5149 GCA_041613275.1 Candidatus Krumholzibacteriia bacterium
ATCTATCGAATCGACCACTACCTCGGCAAGGAGACGTCGCAGAACATCCTGTTCTTCCGCTTCGCCAACACGGTGTGGGAGCCGGTGTGGAACCGCAACTTCGTCGACAACGTGCAGATCACCGTGGCGGAGACCGTCGACGTCGGACACCGCGCCGGTTTCTACGACGGCACGGGGGCGCTGCGCGACATGTTCCAGAACCATCTGCTGCAGCTGCTCACCCTGGTCGCCATGGAGCCCCCGGCGTCCTTCGACGCCGACGCGGTGCGCAACGAGAAGGTGAAGGTCCTGTCGGCGCTGCGCCGCATCGAAGGCGAAGACGTGGGCACGCACTCGGTGCGCGGACAGTACCGCGATTACCGCGACGCCGAAGGTGTCGACTCCGACTCCGACACCGAGACCTACGCGGCGCTGCGCCTGTACGTCGACAACTGGCGCTGGCAGGGCGTGCCGTTCTACCTGCGCTCGGGCAAGGCTCTGAAGGCCAAGTCCTCGCAGATCGTCATCGAGTTCCGCTGTCCGCCGCACGTCATGTTCCCGCTTCCCGAGGGCGCCTCGATCCCGTCGAACTACCTGGCGCTTTGCATCCAGCCCGACGAGGGCATGCACCTGCGCTTCGAGGTCAAGGTGCCGGACACCGTGGTCGACCTGCGCTCGGTCGACATGGAGTTCCACTACGCCGAGGACTTCGGCGAGACACCGCTGCCGGAGGCGTACGAGCGCTTGCTGCTCGACGCGCTTCAGGGGGACGCATCGCTGTTCACGCGCGCCGACGGGATCGAGCACTCGTGGGCGTTCATCGACTCCATCCTCGCCGGATGGAAAGGCCCGCAGGCGCCACCGCTGGACTTCTACGAGCGCAGCAGCTGGGGACCGCGCGAGGCCGATCTCATGATGCGGCGCGACGGCAGACGCTGGATCCTCGGCTGCGGAGATCACCCCGGCAAGTCGTCGTAGACGCCACTCCCCCACGAAAGGAACGGCAGGATGGAAGTGAACGAGCACGCACCCGGAAACTTCTGCTGGGCCGAGATCGGCACCACGAACGTGGCCAAAGCCAAGCGCTTCTACACCGAGCTGTTCAACTGGGAGACGCAGGACGTTCCCGCCGGGGACATCGGCACGTACACGCTGATGCAGATGAACGGACGCGACGTCTGCGGCCTCTACGAGCTGAACGCCGAGCAGCGCGAGCTGGGCATTCCGCCGCACTGGCTGAGCTACGTTTCCGTGGAGAGCGCAGACGCCGCGACACAGAAGGCGAAGCAGCTCGGTGCGGCCGTCGCGTTGGAGCCCATGGACATCATGGGGATCGGCCGCATGTCGCTCATGCAGGATCCAACGGGCGCCCACTTTGCGATCTGGCAATCGAAGCAGCACAAGGGTTTCGGCGTCACGCGTCAGCCCGGAACACCGTGCTGGTTCGAGCTGGCCACGAAGGACACCTCGAAGAGCGGGCAGTTCTACAGCTCGCTGTTCGGCTGGCAGCCAAAGACCGAAACCATGGGGCCGCCGGACAAACCCATGCCCTACACGCTGATGATGCAGGGAGACAATCGAGCCGCCGGCATGCTCGAGATGGACGAAGCGTGGGGCGATCTGCCGCCACACTGGATGGTCTACGTCGAGGTCGAGGATTGCGACGCCGTGGCCAAGCGCGCCGAATCGCTCGGCGGCAAGGTGCAGGTGCCGCCCACCGACATTTCGCAGGTCGGCCGCTTCTCGGTCATCAGCGATCCGACGGGTGCGACGTTCTCGGTCATCAAGCTGGACGAGCCGGCAAGCTGAGCGAACGGATCACAACCATAGGGTTCGGGGAAACACAGGGTTCGAAGACTGACGGGAACGGCAACGTTCCCGTTCGTCGTCAGAAGGCTCGAGTCATGGCGATCATGAAGTACTCGTCGCGCGTGAACGGTGCGCCGTCGCGTTCCCAGGGCAGCGTTTGCCCTTCGCCGTATGCGGGAACGAGCAGCGTGCGGCCGAACAGACGCACGGGGAGACGCACCTCCCATCCCACCGTGTGACGCGCGAGCGCGTCGCTGCCGCCCCACACGCGCCCGTGATCGTAGAACGCGACTCCCGTCACGCCGCCCAAAGAGACGCCAAAGGCCGAGACCGGCAAGCGCCGCGTGAGCGGCACGCGCCACTCGAGCGTCGTCACCAGCGCCTGCTCGCCCAAGACGTTCCTCGGGAAACCACGCACGAAGTAGGAGTCGCGGAGCTCGAGCACGTCGTCGAAGACATAGCTGCCGCTGTAGCGCTGCGGCAGGATCGCCGGGTCGGCGCGCAGGCCGGTGAAGTCCTGCGGCGCGGGCTCGCCCCACACGGCCTGTCCGCGCGCGCGTGCGAACCAGGTGGCGCCGCGCACGCCCGCAAGCGGCAGCCACGGCGGCAGCACGGAGCTCGCATCCAGCGTCAGCCGCCGGAAAGGCACCTCGCTGCCCAGCGCCTCGCCCGACCACTCCGCCTGCGCCAGCAATCCGTGCCCCCGGCGCGGGTGCGCGTTGCGCGTGCGATGCGGCCGGCGCTTGCGGTAGCGGTAGGTGAAGCCGAGCGTGTTGCGGGTGTAGCGCTCGCGCAACGCGGGAAGGTTCTCGGATGCGAGGTCCGCGGGATCGAAGTCCTCGACGTCGTCGACATCGACGTCCGCGAAATCGCTCCAGAGCTCGACGGCGTGGTTGGCGTACAGGTGCTCGCCGGCGTTGAGCGGCAGTCGCCAGCGCAGGCTCGCGTGGCGATGCGTCGCAACGAGCAGGTCGCCCGCGTAGATGCGCAGCGCCTGCCGCGCGTCCCAGCCGCCGGCCACGGCGAGATCGCCGGAGATTCCAAACGGCAGATCGATGGTGTCCCAGCGCCCGAACGCCGAGCGCATGCGGAACGTGTCGTCGTCGGTGCCCAGATCCACGCCCAGCAGCAGGCTGTTGCGATGCGCGCTATCCACCCAGATGCCGGATGCCATCACACCCCACGGCCACGGCGACGGCAGCACCAGCCAGGCGAAGGTGCGCGGGTGTCGCCAGGCGCGATACGGGCGCGCGGACGTCATCTCAGGCACGTCGCGGTAGTCGATCTCCGGGATCGGGTGGGGCGGCACCCGATCGCGCCAGCGCACGAAACGCGGGTCGATGACCGGGTCGACGATGACGGTGCGGCGCGAAGGATCGATGCGGCGCAAGCGCACGGTATCCGTGGACGCCATGGCGATGGCCACCACGTGACCGCTGTCCGGCTGCACGTCCATCGTGTACAGCGCTTCCCCCACGTCGGAGACCGGCTCGACCTGGAACTCGTCGCCGTCGGCCGGCACCGTGAACAGGTTCGGCACCTCGTCGGCGTTGCGATCGCTGGTGAAGAAGATGCGCTTTCCGTCGTGACTCCAGCGCGGTCGCATGTCGTGCGCTCGGTTTTCGGTCACGTAGCGCGTCTCACGCGTGTCGAGATCCATGACCGCCAGATCCACCGAGCGGCCGGGCTCGAAGCGCACGAACACCAGTCGCTTTCCGTCGGGACTGAAGCGCGGCGTGAGCACCTGCACGTCGTCCGGGTGCTGGGTGAGCGCGCGTACGTTTTCGCCCGCCGGATCGCACGTGTAGATGTTGGTGGTCGACCCGTCGACGGCCGTGAAGACGATGCGGTCGCCGCGGGGTGACCAGTGCGGATGGCTGGCACGTCGCCCCGACGTGATCCAGCGCGAGCGTCCGTTCTGCACGTCCGCCACTTTGAGGTCCCACAACAGGCTTCCGTGGTGCGAGCGGTGGAACTTGGCGTAGACGAGCGAGTCCCCGTCGGCGCTGAAGCTCAGGCTGCCGCGAATGCGACCGTGATCGATGGGGTACCACTGCTCCGTGCTGTCGTTCGCCACTACCGCCAGCACGGGCAGCTCGCCGGACGGCTGGAACAATGCCGCCATGAAACGCGCGTCGGGCGAGTACGCGAGCGCCATCAGCCGCTGCGCGGGCGACTTCAGATGTTCGCCAACGTCCTCGACGCGCTCCTTCTGCGAATACACGGCGTACGTGTGCGCCGTCGCCACGCGACGCCACTCTTCTTCGAAATCGCGCAGCGAGATCCCAGCCGCCTTGCGGAAGCCGGTGCCGAAGCGCGCCAAGCCCAGCGGGCCGCGTTCGTGCACGGCGCGCACGAGCACGCTATCACCGTAGGTCTCGGCCAGGTAGCGCACGCGCGTGAAGCCGCTGTCGTGCGGATCGAGATCGCGGTGCCGGTTACGCAGGATGAAGTTGCGCAGGCGCAGATCGCTCCGGAACGCGCCCCACTCCTCGGTCTTGTACTCGGCCAGCCCTTCGATGAACCATGTGGGCGTGCCGATCATGCTCCACACGCCGGTCCAGTCCTGCGCCGCCTCCATCCACACGTTGTGCTGGAACTCGTGCGCAATCACCAGCCTCAACCACTTGTCGTTGCCACCGGACATCGTCGGGTAGTCGTTGACGTTCACCCAGATGAACATGCGACGCGGAAGCGCAAAGCCGTTGACGATCTGATCTTCGTCGGAGAGGAAGATGCTGGTCTTGCCGCCCATTTCGACCTGCATGCCGCGCGTGATGGGCTCGTACACCTGCTCGGCGATGGTGAGCGCGCGCACCGCAACGTCCTCGAGCCCTTCCGCGTAGATGGCAATGAAGTGCTCGGTCTCGCGCTCGAGCCAGCGCTTTTCGGGATGGGCGCGGTCGTTCAGCAGCCCCAGACCGTTCTGCGCCAGACCCGGAGCCGGGTCCAAGGTGCCGCCGCAGAGGACGAACAGCAGGGCGAGCGCGCGGTGGGCATGCGCCTGGTGTCGTGGGACAGACGAGCGATGCAGGCCAAGCCTCCTGACGCGCACGACCTCTTGGCCGACGACCGAGCGCCAGTGTAACGCCGTGCCGGCCCCGGCGCACCTCTGGGGTGCGCGGCGCAGAGCGCGGCGGCGCATCTTCTTGGGAATGCTCGACAGCGTCGCCGTGTAGGAAGGACAATGCCGTTCCAACGTAACCCGTCGGCCCCGGCCGCGATTGCCCGAGGGAGACCCCCGATGCTTGATCGCCCGTGGACGTCCCGCGCGCGTGCCGGCCTGGCCGCCGCGTGCCTGACCGTCGTGCTCGCCTTCGCCGTCGTCCACGCCGAATCCTGGAGCGGCCGCGAGGTCGTG
>JBFJHN010000244.1:0-5146 GCA_041613275.1 Candidatus Krumholzibacteriia bacterium
CCTCGAGGTGACCTCGCCTGTAGGATGCTGCGAAACGCCACGAGGGGGATCGGGTGTTCGCGCTGACTTTCCTCGGTGCCGCGCGCACCGTTACCGGTTCGAAGACCCTGCTCGAGGCCGGCGAGACCCGCGTGCTGGTCGATTGTGGGCTCTTCCAGGGTCTCAAAGAGCTGCGCTTGCGCAACTGGGACGAGCCCGACTGGGAGCCGGAGCGGCTGCCGTGGCTCCTGCTCACGCACGCGCATATCGATCACGCCGGCTACCTGCCGCGGCTCGTGCGCTATGGCTTCGAAGGTCGTGTCCTGTGCACGCCGGCCACGGCCGACCTGCTGCAGATCATGCTGCGCGACTCGGCGCACATCCAGGAGGAGGACGCCGCCTACCTCAACCGCAACGCGCTGTCGAAGCACAAGCCAGCGCTTCCCCTCTACGATCGCAACGACGTCGAGCGCGTGCTCGAGCGCGTCGAGCCGCACGACTACGACACGTGGATGGATCTGGGCCCCGGAGTGCGCGCGCGCTTCCGGAATGCCGGACACATCATCGGATCGGCCAGCATCGACATGGAACTGCGCGCCGACGGCACGACGCGCCGGATCCTGTGGAGCGGTGACG
This sequence comes from Candidatus Krumholzibacteriia bacterium, assembly GCA_041613275.1. Taxonomy (GTDB): domain Bacteria; phylum Krumholzibacteriota; class Krumholzibacteriia; genus JBFJHN01. The sequence goes on from JBFJHN010000244.1 coordinate 616, forward strand.
TCGGGCGTTACGACATGCCGCTCAACCCCGATCCCAGCGCGCCGGACGACGCCGACTACGTCGTGGTCGAGTCGACCTACGGCAACCGGCGCCATCCCTCGGAGCCGCCGCTCGCGGAGCTGGAGCCGCTCCTGCAACGCATGTTGGACACGCGCAGCATCCTGCTCATTCCCGCGTTCGCCGTCGGGCGCGCGCAACAGATGATCTACCTGGCGCGCCAGCACATCCTGAGCGGACGATTGCCCGCGTTTCCGATCTATCTGGACAGCCCGATGGCGGTGGACGCAACGCGCATCTACTGCCGCTATCCCGACAACCACATGCTCGAAGAAGAGATGCTCGAGGGCGACGACTGCGTGCTCTACGGGCCGAACGTTCATCTGTGTCGCAGCGTCGAACAATCGAAGAAGCTGAACACGCTGGACGGACCGGCGCTGCTGATCTCGTCGAGCGGGATGTTGAGCGGCGGACGCATCCTGCACCATCTCAAGCGCCTGCTCCCCGATCCCGACGCCACCATTGCGCTGGTGGGCTATCAGGCCGCGGGGACGCGCGGTCGCGCCTTGAAGGAAGGTGCCGAGAGCATCAAGATCCATGGCCAACACGTTCCCGTGCGAGCACGCATCGAAGATCTCGGCAGCATGTCGGGGCACGCGGACTACGTCGAGCTGCAACGCTGGCTGCGCCCGATCGAGTCTCCGCGAGGGGTTTTCGTGACGCACGGCGAGGAAGACGCCTCGAATGCGCTGGCCGCGCTGCTCCGGCAGGAGCGCGGTTGGAAGACCGCGGTGCCGCACCTGGGGGATCGCGTCGAGCTGGATTGACTTCGCGCGTCGACGCGCCCGCGCGCGCGATGAACAGAAACGCGCACGAAGGAAGGAAACGCCGATGAGCGAGTCTCGCAGAAAGGCACCGGCGGGCGACGCGATCAAGCCCGACATGCGTACGCTGGAGATCCTCGACCCTGAAGCCGAGCGCAGGCTGGAGCGCATCCTCGCGTCGCCGTCGTACGTGCGCGCCTACGAGGACGTCGATTTCCTCATGCGGCACGACCTGCGGGCCGTGCGCCTGCAGCTGGAGCTCATGAAGCCCGAGTCCGTGCTGCGCAAGCACAACATCCGTTCGACGATCGTGGTCTTCGGCGGCACGCGCATCGTCGAAGAGAAGCTGGCGCGAACGCGCGTGGAGGCGCTGGAGAAGGAGATTCGCGCGCAGGGTGCGACGCCCGAGCGCGAGCGCGCTCTGGGCGTGGCCAAGCGCGTTCTCGCCAAGTCGCGCTACTACGAGGAGGCGCGAGAGTTCGCGCGGCTGGTCTCGAGCACCTGCCAGGTGGACGGCAAGTGCGACTACGTCGTGATCACGGGCGGCGGTCCGGGGATCATGGAGGCTGCGAATCGCGGCGCCTTCGACGCTCAGGCCAAGAGCATCGGGCTGAACATCACGCTGCCGCTCGAGCAGCGGCCCAACTCGTACATCACGCCGGAGCTGTGCTTCCAGTTCCACTACTTTGCAGTACGCAAGCTGCACTTCCTGCTGCGCGCACGCGCGCTCGTTGCGTTCCCTGGCGGCTACGGCACGCTCGACGAGCTCTTCGAAGCGCTCACGCTGGTGCAGACGCACAAGATGCGCGAGCTTCCGGTGGTCCTTTTCGGGCGCGAGTTCTGGGAGGGCGCGGTCGACATCGAGTATCTCGCGCGCGAGGGCACGATCGCCTGGGAGGACCTCGACCTGTTCCGCTACGCGGAAACCGCGGCCGAGGCGTGGGAGATGATCCAGAGATATCACGAAACCCACGCGCGTGGCTCCGGCGAGTACGATCGCCGCCTGAGCGAAGAGCGCCGCGCCCGCCGGCGGCGCCAGCGCAAGTCGTAGCGCGCCTCGAACCGTTCGTGCTCGACCTGGCCACTCTCGCTGCGGGAGTGGCCGATCCAGCGACGCGACGTTTGCAAGCACGACGCAGGCCGGCGGATGCCGGCCTGCGTTCGACTTGGATCGTGACCTGATGTGGAGCGGGTGACGGGGGTCGAACCCGCGACCCTCAGCTTGGGAAGCTGATGCTCTACCAACTGAGCTACACCCGCTGAAATCCGACGAGACGCTAACACCGCGGCCCGGGAGCGTCAACGGGACCCACGTTGCGTCAGGCGTGGAGCGTAGCTCCCGCTCAGGGTACGAGCGGCCGCAGATGCTCGACCAGGCGCGACGGGTTGTCGGTCTCCCCCGCCCGAAGGGCGAGCTGCGCGGGCGTCTTGCGAAACCAGGTGTCCTGGTGGCGTGCAAAGCGTCGGGTGTCGCGATTGATGTTGGCTTCGAGCGCCTCGCGCGCAAGCGTACCGCGTACGTGCGCGACGACGTGCGGATAGCCCAGCGTGTCGAAGCCCGGCAGCGTCGCATCGTGCGATTCGAGCAGGCGCCGCACCTCCTCGATCCAGCCGTCCAGTACGGCGGCCGTGCGACGCTCGATGCTCTGGTGCAACGCCGCGCGCTCCATTTGCAGGTGACAGGCTGCGAAGCGTCGCTCGGGCGCGCGCCGCGCCGCGGTCAGCGCGGTGACCGTGCTTCCCGAGGCGATGCAGATCTCGAGCGCACGCGCCAGGCGGTAGCGATCGTTGTCGTGGATCGCCGCACGCCGGGCGGGATCACGCCTGGTGAGCTCGTCACGCAGCGCTTCCGTGCTCCAGCTCTCGAGCTCGCGACGGACCTCGTGCATCGTTTCCTTCGAGAAGGGTGCATCGAAGAGGCCGTCACGCAACACGCGCAGATAGAAACCCGCGCCGCCGACGATGAGCGGCAGGCGCCCGCGCCCTCGAATCTCGCCGCACCGTCGCCAGGCGTCTTCTGCGAAGCGCGCGGCGTTGTAGGTCTCGCGCAGCTCCAGGAAGTCGACCAAATGGTGCGTCACCGCGGCGCGCTCGTCGGCGGTTGGCTTGGCGGTGCCGACGTCGAGGTGACGATAGACCTGGCGGGAGTCCGCCGAGATCACCTCGATTGGAAGATGCTTCGAAACTTCGACGGCGAGCGCCGTCTTGCCGGTTGCCGTGGCCCCGAAGAGGATGGCGGCGTGCGGAGGGTGCGATTCGCGTGCGTTCGGGTTCACGGTGTCGCGCGCGGACACGGTGCTCAGCGTCCGAAGCGGCGGTCGAGGTCGTCGAGGCCGATGCGCATGAGCGACGGGCGTCCGTGCGGGCAGGTGTACGGTCGCGTGGTCGCGAACAGCTGATCCATGAGCGCGCGCATCTCGGGCACGCTCAGCTTCTTGCCCTGCATGATCGCGGCGCGACAGGCGAACGTGGCCAGCACCTTGTCGCGCAGCGGCAGGCGCTTCGTCTCGCGGTTCTCGGCGAGGTCGTCCAGCATCCCCAAGAGCACCGAGCCTTCGTCCCAACGCGCGATCTCGGCAGGGATCTCCTCAACGATCACAGTGCGGCCCCCGAACGGACGGACGCCGAATCCCAAACGATCGAGAAGATCGCGGCACTCTTCGTAGGCCGCGTACTGGCGCACGGACAGCTCGAGCGGAATCGGAAAGAGCAAGCGCTGAAGGCTGGGCTCGCGTCCCTCGAGCGCGTTCACTGCGCGGTCGTACAGCACGCGCTCGTGCGCCGCATGCTGGTCGACGACGACGAGACCGTTCTTGATCTGGATGAGGATGTAGGCGTTGTGCAGCTGCCAATAGAGCGCCTCGTCCCCGGAGAGCTCGGCGGCTTGCGCAGGTCTTTCCAGCAGCGCGGGAGCATCGTCGTCGCGCGTGCCGGCAGCCCCTTCGACGTCCTGCGCGCCCTCCCCCGCACCGGCAGTCGGCGTCATCGTGGGAGCGTGGGGAGCTGCAGCACTTTCTCCGCCCAGGAGGCTCTGCGCCACGCCCATGCCGTCCAGCGATGCCTGGCTCGGCCTCCCGACGCTCGGCAGCGGAGATTCCGTCCACGGCTTGAGAAGCGCGGTCGCGCGTTCGGGGCGTGGGAGAAAGCCGACGCCCTCTTCGTCGACCGGACCGGTCGCCTCGCGCAGCGCGCTGACGACGACGCTGTGCAGGAGTCGCTCGTCGCGGAAGCGCACCTCGCTCTTCGTCGGGTGCACGTTGACGTCGACCTGCTCGGCCGGCAGCGACAGGAACAGCACGACCACCGGAAAGCGCTCCGGCTCCATCGTGTGGCGGTACGCCTTCGAGATGGCGAACGAAACCGCCCGATCGCGAACCGGACGGCCGTTGACGAAGACGAACTGCTGCGAGCGGTTGCGCATGCCGTACGGCGGTCGGCTGGCCAGCCCCTGGACGCGCACGGCGTCGCGCTCGGCGTGGACCTCGGCCAGGTTGGTCTCCATGGGGCGGCCCAGGATGGCGGCGGCACGCTCGCGCAGCGTGGCGGCCGGTCGCAGGTCGAGCAGATCGCGCCCGTCGTCGCGCAGCAGGATGCGAAGCTGCGGATGTGCCAGCGCGTAGGTGGTCACCACGTCGAGCACGGCGCGGCGTTCCGCGGCGGGCGTACGGAGGAACTCGCGGCGGGCGCGCGCGTTGTGGAAAAGCTCGGCG
>JBFJHN010000245.1:0-5123 GCA_041613275.1 Candidatus Krumholzibacteriia bacterium
CTTGTCGCGCTCGCCCTCCACCAGCCGCATGACCGGGATGCCGGTCCAGCGCGAGACGATCTCGGCGGTTTCCTGCTCGGTGACCTCTTCGCGCAGCAGGCGCTGCCCATCGTCGCCGCGCGTCATCTCGGCTTCACGCGCGCGCAACGTCTTCTCCAGCTCGGGCAGACGCCCGTGCTTGAGCTCGGCGGCGCGGTTCAGGTCGTACTTGCGCTCGGCGTCCTCGATCTCGCGCCGCACCTGCTCGATCTGCTCGCGCAGCGCGCGGACCTCCTGAATCGCCTTCTTCTCGGATTCCCACTGCGCGCGCATGGCGTCGGCCTGTGTGCGCAGATCGGCCAGCTCGCGCCGCAGCGCCTTCAAGCGCTCCTTGCTGGCGCGATCCTTCTCCTTCTTGAGCGCGGCTTCTTCGATCTCGAGCTGCATGACGCGCCGGGTCACCTCGTCCAGCTCGGCTGGCATGGAGTCGATCTCGGTGCGAATCATCGCGCAGGCCTCGTCGATCAGGTCGATGGCCGTGTCCGGCAGGAAGCGGTCGGTGATGTAGCGGTTGGACAGAAGCGCGGCGGAGACCAGCGCGTTGTCCTGGATGCGCACGCCATGGTGCACCTCGAAGCGCTCGCGCAGGCCGCGCAAGATGGAGATCGTGTCCTCGACGCTCGGAGGGTCGACCAGCACCGGCTGGAAGCGACGCTCGAGGGCGGCGTCCTTCTCGATGTGCTTGCGATGTTCGTCGAGCGTGGTCGCGCCGATGCAATGCAGCTCGCCGCGTGCGAGCATGGGCTTGAGCATGTTGCCGGCGTCCGGCGATCCTTCCGTGCGACCGGCACCCACGATGTTGTGCAGCTCGTCGATGAACAGAAGGATGCGGCCGTCGCTGCGTTTGATCTCGCCCAGCACGGCCTTCAGGCGTTCCTCGAACTCGCCGCGGAACTTGGCGCCGGCCAGAAGCGCGCCCATGTCGAGCGCGAAGACGGTGCGCTCCTTGAGCCACTCGGGCACGTCGCCGCGCACGATGCGCTGCGCCAGGCCCTCGACGATCGCGGTCTTGCCGACGCCGGGCTCACCGATGAGCACCGGGTTGTTCTTCGTCTTGCGCGACAGGATGCGCACCACGCGCCGGATCTCGCTGTCGCGTCCGATCACAGGGTCCAGCTTGCCGTTGCGCGCTTGTTCGACGAGGTCGATGCCGTACTTCTGCAGCGCCTCGTACGCGCCCTCCGGACTGGCGCTCGTCACGCGCTGGCCGCCGCGCACTTCCTGCAACGCCTTCAGGAAGTTGTCGCGCTTCAGGCCGAACTGCTTGAAGGTCTTGGCGACGGCGGTCGAGTCGTGCTCCTGGAAGAGCGCGAGCGCGAGGTGCTCGACCGAGACGTATTCGTCCTTCAGGCGCTTGGCCTCGTCCTCGGCGGACACGAACAAGCGCTGGAAGCGCTGGGTGACGTGGATCTTGCCCACCTCAGCGCCCGGACCCGAGACGCTGGGACGGCGCTCGAGATCCTGCTCGAGCGCACGCCCGACCTCTTCGGCGCGCACCCCCAGCCGCTCCAGCAAACGCGGGAACAGGCCCTCGGGCTGCCGCACCAGGGCCACGGCCAGGTGCTCGCTGTCCACCTCGGGATGCCCGTGCCGCACCGCGAGGTTCTGGGCCTCGAGGACGGCTTCCTGCGATTTCTGCGTCAAGCGGTTCAGATCCATGCTCTCCGTCCATTCCTGAGATTGCGATCCGCCGGGCGGAGCGTCGCCCCGTCGCGGGACGAGGTGCCGCCCGGGCACCGAGAACTCACACTGCCAGGAGGTCGCGCGGCCGCGCCCGGCGCACGTGCGAGCACGTCCATTGTAGCCGAGCGTCAGGAACGCGGTTCATGAGGAGCACAAGGAGTTGAAGGAGCTGATCCAATGTAAGTCGGGACACGGGCGCCGTAAAGGGGGGCGGGCTCAGAACGTACGCAGTGCGGCGGGGTGCGTGCGGAGATCCAGCGCGCGCACGTGCAGATCGACGAACTCACCGTCGATGTGGACGGGGACGCCCTGCGCGGAGTCGATGCGGAGCGTGGAGGAGCGCACGAGGTGGACGTTGGGATCGTTCAAGTGGGTGCCTGAGAGCGTGCGCGGCAGCACCCGCAGGAGGCGCGCCAAGCGCAGCTCCCCAGCGTAGCAGACGTCGAAGCGTCCGTCGCGATTGTCGGCGTTGGGCGCCAGCTGGAACGCCCCGCCCACGCGCCGGCCGACGCAGACCGAAACCATGAAGGTCGGGCCTTCCCAGTGGCCGTCGTCCCACTGCATGTGCAGCGGATCCGCGCGACGCTTGGCGAGGGTTCGGGCCAGGGCGGCGAAATACACTGCGGGCCCCCGCAAGGCGCGAATGCGCTGGCTTTCGTAGTTGACGCGCCCTTCGAAGCCGATCCCGATGGAGTTGTGGAAGCGCCGTCCGCCCCAAACGCCGATGTCGAGCTGTTGAATGGGAGATCGATGCTGCACGCCGGCGGCAATGCGTTGCGCGCACGCATGGACGTCGCGCGGCCAATCGTTCATCGCGGCGAAATCGTTGCCCGTGCCGCGCGGCACCAGGCCGACGACGTGACGCTCCAGGTCGAGTGCTTGCAAGCACTCGTGTAACGTACCGTCCCCGCCGCACACCACGAGGCCGTCGAAATCCGCGCCGTGCTCGGCGACCAGGCGTGTCCCGTCCCCGGGTTGGGCGGTCGAGACGACCTCGAAGTCCAGGCCCTGCGCTTCGAGAGCGCGCGACACCTCGTTTGCAAGTTGGCCGCGGCTGCCGCGGCTCGCGGCGGGGTTGACGACGACGAGCAAGCGCATGCGTTCCGGCCGTGCCGAGGGTGAAACATCGTGCGAGTTCCTGTCGCGGAACGCTACGTGCGCCGCTTCGGGACGTCAACGCATGCCCCCCAGGCGGGAGGGGGGCAGGCGACCGGGGCGATCCAGGTCGACCCCGGTGTATCCCGCCCGTAGAATCGCTGCCGGCGTGCGACTCCCGGCTTGCGGGTCGCGAACGACGTCGATGCGGTTCGACCTTTCGTCGAGGTGAAGCCTGTGCCCGAGCGTCAGCGCGCCATCGTGTTGCTCTTCGCGATCACGGCGAGCGTGCTGGCGTTCGAGGTAGCGCTCACGCGCATCTGCAGCGTGCTTCTCCAGTATCACGTGAGCTTCGCCGTCGTCTCGCTCGCGGTGCTGGGTTTGGGGCTGGGTGGATTCACGGCCTACCTGGCCACACGGGGCAAGCCGAAGCGCGTGCCGGACTGGATCGACGGCGCGCTGCTGTTCATCGCGCCCGCCATGCTGCTTGCTCTGCTCGTGCTGCTCCGTCTTCCGTTTGCCGAGCACTGGACCCGCTTGCTGTTCCTGGTGCTTCCCGTGTTCGTGTGCGCTGGCGCGGTGCAGTCGCTCGTGCTGCGTGCCCTGTCGCAACACGCCAACGCCCTGTACGCCGCCGATCTCATGGGCGGTGCGCTCGGAGCCTTGCTGGCCGTCGTCGTCATCGATGCGATGGGCGGGCCGGTGAACACGGTGCTGTTGTTGGCGCTTGCCGCGGCTGGCATCGCAGCGTGGTGGACGTGGGGTCGCGCCGCCCGAGGCGCCTCCGCATTGCGACGCCGAGCCGTCGCGGTGACGCTCGTCGTACTGGCGTTCGCGGCCATCGTCGTCCAGGGCAGGATCGGCCTGTTTCGCGTGCGCTACGAGCTCGCGCCAAACAAGCTTCTTCACGCCATGATGCAGCGCACCCCTGCCGGACAGCCTCGCCTGTTGGACGCGCTGCAGTGGTGGGACGCGACGAGTCGGGTCGACGTGCTCGAGGTTCGTTCGCCGCGCGGCAACCAGCGCATGGTGTTCATCGACGGCGAAACGCCGACCGCGATGCTGTCGCCGAACGCCGCAACACCGGGCGCCACGGCGATGGACGTGCGTGAGTCGCTCGCCGCGCTGCCGTATCGCGTGCTTGCGCCGCGTGAGGTCCTGTCGATCGGAACCGGTGGCGGCTACGACGTCGTCGTGGCGCGGCGCTTCGGTGCGACGCGCGTGGATGCGGTCGAGCTGAACGCCGGTGTGCTGAAGGTGGTCGAACGTGCGCGGGAGTTCACCGGCGACGTGTATTCGCAGGAGGGGGTCCACGTCCATCACGCGGAGGGTCGCCAGTTCGTGCGCGCCGCATCGCGTCGTTGGGACCTCATCACGCTGGTGCTGGCGCAATCCCTGGCCGGCAACATGCGCGAGTACGCGTTGTCCGAGAACTACCTGTACACGCGCGAGGCCTTCGAAGATTACCTCGATGCGCTCAATCCCGGCGGCGCGTTGTCGCTGCTGGTGAACGACGTACGCCTGCAGCGTCGGCTCGCCGCCACCGCCGCCGAGGTGCTGCGGGCGCGCGGCCAGCCCGCAGACGACTGCATCGCCGCGTGGGCCAGCCCCGACGAGTCCCCGTACGATCGGTTGTTGATCGTTCGCAGTACACCGTTCGCGCGCGCACACGTCGAACGGATGGCGCGCGAAGCGCAGACGCGCGGCTACGTCCCGGTCGTCGTTGGCGCCCCCGCGGCGGCGGGCGGGGCGTCGGCGGGCACCGTGCTCGAGCCCGCGACCGACGACCGCCCCTTCGTCTTCCATCTGCAGGCCGAGCTGCCCGGCGCGCTGCGGATGTTCCTGATCACGGCCGGCGCGCTGCTTGCCGTCGCGTGGCTCGCGCTCGGTTGGGTGGGCCGCAGATCCACGTCGCGGAGGCGCGACTTCGGAGTGTCGGCGTACTTCGTGTTGCTCGGCTTGGGATTCATGATGATCGAGGTTCTGGTGTTGCAGAAGACGCTGCTCATCATCGGGTACCCGGCGTGGAACCTGGCGGTCATTCTCGCCGCGTTCCTGCTGTTCGCGGGGTTGGGCAGCGCGCTGGGCGCGCGCCTGTGTGCCGGTCGAGCGCGGCTGCGTTTGCAGTTCGTCTTGGCGCTTCTGGGGCTCTTGTTGCCCACGCTTCTTTGGGGGCTGTCGCGCTTGCACGGCGTGACCGACGCCTGGCCCCTGCCGATGCGCTGCCTCGTCGTCGCGGCGGCGATCTTTCCGTTCGGCCTGGCGATGGGGATGCCCTTTCCGGTCGGAGTGCGCTTGCTTCCGGC
>JBFJHN010000246.1:0-5117 GCA_041613275.1 Candidatus Krumholzibacteriia bacterium
CCCCGATGGACGATGTCGCCGTGCGCCCCGTCGAACGGGCCCGCGCCCAGCGCATGAAGGAGGGGGCGCTCGCGCGCGCCACGCGTCAATGGTCGCATCTGCACCGCACCGGCGGCGTGGAACCGGGCCCCGGAACACCTGACGAAGCGCATGCCATCCAGGTCCGTGACGTGGAAGATGCCGTGCGAGCGACACTCCGGCTCCTGTCGCGGTTCGACGCTCTCGAGAAGGAAGCGGGAAGCGGACCCCCAACGCGACTCGTCGAACAGATGCGGGACCTCATCAAGCTCGAAGAGGAGATCGAGTCGCAACTGGGAACGTTGTTGTCCATCCTCGGCGAGATCAAAGCGTGGAACGATCTTAAGTTCACGGGTGTCGGGCACTACGGCGTCGAGCGCCTGAGAATGAGCCGAACGACAGCCGAGGACCGTGCTCGCCTCGAGCGTGGGCTCCGCACCCTGCCGCGGGTCCGTCGCGCGTATCGCGAGGGACGTATTGGTGCCGAAGCGGCTTTGCTCTTGTGTCGTTTGTTCGGCCGAGCCCCCGCGCACGAGCATGTCGAACGTGCGTGGATCCAGCGCGCGGCTCAGGTCACGATCCAACGCCTACGCGACGAGGCCCGCGTGGCCGCGCGCAGCATCGTCGTGGGCCAACGTGCGCACGAGCTCGACTCCCCCGCGCCAGCTGCACCCCCGGACATCGCCAAGGCCGAGCAGGCGCCCATTGGACCCCAAGCGACGATGGAGCCGGAGGCAGTGCCCACGGTGATCGGCGACCAACCGGTCTCGGCTGTTGCGGCAGCCAACCCGACCGAGAACGCGGCTCGGCCGTTGGAAACGGAGTCTCCGCTCACGGGCGCCCTTGGTCCCTTCACGGACGTCAACTCCGTTCCCTTTCCGGTCGCCGATCGCAACTGGCAGCATTCGCTCCAACGCGCGCCGGGCGACGGCGTCCGGCGTATTACGAAGCTCGGCGCCATGGCGTTCGAGCGGCCCATCCCGGACGTTTTCCTTCGCCTTCGCCTCCCGGACGACGTCGCAAAGCTTTTCGTCTTCGGGTTGGAGCACCAACGAAGACGGCTCGAAGTCGAGGCCGACCAGGCCTGGAATGACGACACGTGGGACGAGGACACCGCACGGTCGCATGAAGAGACCTCAGGTCTCCATGCCGAGGAGCTGAGGCCGTCTACTCTTGCGGCTCGCATGTTCGGAAGGCGCGGGCGGCGGCCGCCCACCTGGGTCGCGCTCCTGGCGATGCTGGAAGAGTACGCCCACACGTGGGATCAGCCGGGCCCGCGGCGCGCGGGGGATGCCGTTTATATCCGTGCAGGTTGGCGTTGTACCGCACCAGGATGCACGTCACGGAAGAACCTGGAGGACCACCACATCGTCTACCGCTCGCGTGGCGGAAGCAACGAGCTCAGCAATCGCACCTGTTTGTGCCGTTTCCACCATCAGCACGGCGAGCATGGAGGCCTCGCGTCCGTTCGCGGGCAGGCCCCGTTGGACATCATCTGGCGGTTGGGTCGCGGGGAACTCGCGCACTGGTATCGCAACGATCGACTCCTGGCGCCCATCGACAACGCGTGGGCGCCTCTACGACTGCGGGCGACGGAGGAGCAGCCGCGCGTTCAGCGAGATCCCGGCGCGCAATGAGAGTGTGAACGTGCAAAGATGTCGCGAACACGGAACAACCGTGATGAGCACGACCATTTTGAAACAGCCGCCGCAAGAACACCCGCTGTGACTCAACGATGGTCCTGCATTTCGCCGAGCACCAACGCTACGGCCAGTCCGATGGCGGGCCCCAACCCCGTTCCCAACGCCACACCCATCGCGACGTTGCCGAACGCGGCACCGAACGCTGCTCCGAGAGCAACGCCCATCCCCGCTCCCAAGGCGAGCCCCAGTCCAATCCTCATGGACTTGGCCTCGCGTTTCTTCGCTTCATCGTCTTGCAAACGTCCACCTCCGATCGACCAGCGTCCATTCCTCAGATCACCGCCGGTACAGCGACTTGACCCGGCCCCACTCGGAAGGCTCGACGGCCGTCGACGTGCCCGTATTCTCGTAGACTACGACGACGTCGGCAATCTCGTCCACGAGCGCCAAGTCCAGGTCACCGTCGTCGTCGAAATCGAAAGCGATGCTGCACGACGCAGCCCGCGGCGCGTCGAAACGCTGGTCGAACTGGAATCCGCCGCTGCCGTCGTTCTCGAACAACATCCAGTCGCCCGTGAAGCTCGAGGTCACCCAGTCGAGGTCGCCGTCGCCGTCGAGATCGGCCAAGTCGGTCGCCAACGGAAACGGGTCGGTCAGGCGCGTCGACGGCGCGCCCAGCCGCCCCTGCCCGTCGCCCAGCACCACCGTCGCGTTGTTGTCTCGGCTGTTCACGACGACCACGTCGACTTGGCGATCCCCGTTGAGGTCGCCGCAGTTCAACATCCACACGGCACCACCGCTGGCCGAGCTGTCGATCTCCTCGAACGTTGCGTTCCCGGTGCCTCGATTCACGTGCAGCGTTGCCGACCAATGACAGCCCACGACCAAATCAAGGATTCCGTCGTTGTCCATGTCCGCGGCCTCGATGGCCCACTCGCCCTCACCGCCGGCCTCGAACGACAACCCGCCCTGGAAGTTGCCTCGCCCGTCGTTCAGGAGCAGCGTCACATTGCTGCTGGACGCGTTCGTGTTGGCGATGTCCACGTCGCCGTCCCCGTCCACGTCCAACACTGCAACACCACGCGGCCCGGAGCCGACGTCCACGGTTTGCTGCGTCGCGAAGGTGCCGTCGCCTCGCCCCATCAAGATGGAAACGTTGGCCGCACGGATGTTGACCACACACGCATCGACGTTTCCGTCGCGATCGAAATCACTGGTCTCGGACGGGCTCGCCTGCGGTCCGACGCGTGTCGTGGGCAGCAGGAACGTGTCGAACCGCGCGCCACCGGCGCCCCGGTTCAGGAAGATGCGCACGTCCGCCGTCTCCTCGTTGATGATCGCCAGGTCGAGCAACCGGTCCGCGTTCAGGTTGGCCGCGAATCCGCCGTACGAACGGGTGGGCTCGTTCGTCGGCGACCGCGTGCTCAATCGCGTGAGCTCCGTGAACTGCAGAGCGCCCGGCGTACTGCGCGTCCAGTACTGATAGCTGTACCCGGCCTTGCGCATGGCGGCACCGTCCGCGCCACGCAGGTCGTGCGACAAGATCACCAGCACCCGCTCGCCCGCCGACAGCGGAACGTCGGGCGTCATGCGCACGACCGAATCCCCGTTGGCGAACACCACCGGTCCCGACACCGGCCCGCTCCAGCGCCCGAACGCCCAGAACGAGCGCTCGTTCACGCTGCTGCGGTCCACGGCACGATCGAAGCGCACCTCGATCGCCCCATCGCGCTCCGCATCCAGCACATGCGCCGGCGGCTGCGTCCCCACGACGCGCAGCTCGGGCTGCGCCACCGCGCCCGACGCCGCCACGGCAACCAGCAGCGCAACATTCCACGCAAGCACACCTTGCCCGCAAGCGAACGCACTTCGCCTGCAAGCGAACGTACTCCGTTCGCGCGCACTCCGCACGCGAGCGAGCACGCTCCACCTTCGGCCGCGCGCACTCCCGCTACGGGAGTTGTCTCGGGGCTGTCTTGTGACTTGCTTGTCGTGATCCATCGCCCACCTCGGCTTGCGAGAGGCACGAACGTGGATCACATCACGATGTTGACCAGGCGATCCTTGACCACGATCACCTTGCGGGGTTCCTTCCCCTGCAGCATCTGCTGGACGGCGTCGTCGCTCAAGGCGCGACTGCGCAGTTCGTCCTCGGTCGTGCTCATCGCCGCCGTGAAGCGACCACGCACCTTGCCGTTCACCTGCACGACGATCTCAGTCTCGTCCTCGCGGGCGAGCTCCTCGTCGTACGTGGGCCACTCACTGCGGAACACCGTCCCCGATCTCCCCATCCCCTCCCACAGCTCCTCGGCCATGAACGGCGCCAGCGGCGCAATCAGCTGCACCAGCACGCGAGCCGACTCCCGCGAGAACTCCTTCGAGACGTTCATGAACTCCATGATCGCCGCAATCGAGGTGTTGAAATGCAGGTCGTTCTCCAGAGAATGCGTGACCTTGCGAATCACCTGATGGAGCTTGCGCTGCACCTCGCGCGAATCCTCGACGTCGCTCGCCGCCTGCACCCGATCCCAGAAACGCTGCACGAAACGCTGGGCCCCCACGAGCCCCGTATCCTTCCATTTGATCTCGTCTTCGCTGGGCGCGAAGAAGAACATCGCAATGCGACTGACGTCCACACCCCACTTGTTCATCACTTCGCTCGGCGAAACCGCATTGCCCTTGGACTTGGACATGAGGTCGCCGTCCGCGTCGTAGACCATCCCGTGGTTGAACAGGCGCACCGTGGGCTCGTCGGCCGGCACCAGCCCCGCGTCGTACAGCACCTTCGTCACGAAACGGAAGTACAGAAGATGCATGCACGCGTGCTCGTCGCCGCCGATGTACAGATCCACCGGCAGCCATGTCTGTGCGGCCTCTCGATCCCACGCAGCCTGCTCGTTGTGCGCGTCGACGTAGCGGAACAGGTACCACGACGAACACATGAACGTGTCCATCGTGTCCGGATCGCGCTGCGCCGGGCCGCCACACTGGGGGCAGTCCACGTTCATGAAACCCGGGTTGTCCGCGAGCGGCGAGCGACCTTTGGGGACGAACTCCTTCTGGTCGAGCGGCAGCAACACCGGGAGCTGATCCTGCGGCACGGGCTGCGGCCCGCACTCCGCACAATGGATGATCGGAATCGGACAGCCCCAGTAGCGCTGCCGCGACACCAACCAATCCTTGAGCCGATAGTTCACCTTGGCGCGTCCCACGCCGCGCCCTTCCAGATGCTCGATCACCTTCGGGATGCCCGCGGGCGTCGGCGTGCCGTCCAGCTCGCCCGAGTTCACCATCGTGCCCTCGCCCACGTAGGCGTCTTGCATCGTTTCGGCGCGCAGCGGGCCGCCGTTCGAGTCACCGTCCGGCGGCTGAATGACCACGCGCACCGGAATGTCGTACTTGCGCGCGAAGGCGAAGTCGCGCGTGTCGTGACCGGGCACGCCCATGACCACGCCC
>JBFJHN010000247.1:0-5116 GCA_041613275.1 Candidatus Krumholzibacteriia bacterium
ATCATCACCAGAACGCGGTTGCGGTTGGTGTCCGGCATGCCGTGCCGGAAGAAGGAGTTCCACACCTGGGACTTGATGAGGCCGTTCCACATCCGGGTCAGCATGCGTTCCTCCGCTCGGGTCGCGCGCGGCGAACCGGGGTCAGGCCAGGTTCAGGTAGGATTCGGGATCCGCCCACTGGCCTTTCTCCTGTTGGTATGTCTTCGTCTTGTCGATCAGCACCTGACCGTCGTCGGCCAGAACGACGCGATAGCGCTCCAGCGGGCGCGGCGCCGGCCCTTCGAAGTTGATGCCGGTCATGTAGAAGCCGCTGCCGTGGCACGGGCACTTGAACTTGTTCTCACCGGCCAGCCAGTTGGGCGTGCATCCGAGGTGCGTGCACGTGGTCGAAAGCGCATAGATGCCGCCTTCGTTGCGCACCAGCCAGACGCCGAACTTCTCTTTGAAGCGCTCGTCGACCACGCCCACGGAGAACTCCTCCGGGACCCCGGCCTTCAACGTCATGGCCGGCTCGAAGAGCACGTTCGGGAACATGAAGCGGGTCATCGCGGCGAGCGCCGCGAGGAAGGAAGCGGTGTACACGGCCCACGCAGCCGCGAGCCACGGAAAGAACTCGCGCCGCGACATGGGCTCGGCGGGCTTGTCCTCGCCCTTCTTGGCGGCCGCGGCCTTCTTGCCATCGGCCTTGGGCTTGGCTGCGGCCTTCGCCGTCGCGGTTGCCGTTCCCGAGCCGCCCGCGGGCGTCGCTTTTGGCTCGGAGCCCGGAGCGGCGCCGTCGCGGGGTTCGTTCGCATCTGCCATGTCGAAGCCTCGTCGTGGGTTCGATCGCGGGGGCGGCGCTCGCGAGCACGCTCCGCTTGCGTTTCGGCGCGCACGCTCCCCCTGGCGCGCAAAAACCGGACAAACCTTATGTGATTCGGGTCACAAGGACAAGCGCAAGTCGAGCCGGAGTGCCGGGATGGCGGCACCGGCGCGCCCGGACCGCGCCGACAGGCCGTTTGCGCGCCCACGATGCCGCGCGGCCACGCTGCGTGGCCGCCGCAGCGACTCTAGCGACGCGCTTCCAGAGGTGGTTCGAAAGCATCCAGCTGCGTCTCGGCCTCGCGCTGCACCAGCGGATACGGCGCGCTCGCGCGCGTTTCCTCCAGCAGATCGCGCGCGCTGGGGGAGCTGCGCTGCAGGACGCCCAGCGCCTTGACCGCGTTCACCATGACGTCCTTGATCTGCGCATCCTCCATGCCCTCGACGCGCGTGAGATACAGCGTGTTGACGAGCTGGCGCAGGACCGCGAAGCCCGAGTCGTCTCCCTGCTGAGCGAGCGCAATCGCCGCGTTCCAGCGCACGTCCTCGACCTCGTCGTCCAAGCGGCGGCGCAGCGGCTCGAGGCTTCCGGGGTCGCCGAGACTCCCCAGAGCGTAGGCGCTCATCTTGCGCACGCCGGCATCGGGATCCTCCAACGCTTGGACCAGCGCCGGCACGTTGCTCGGGTCGCCGATCGCACCCAGCGCCCAGGCCGACCAGATGCGCGTCTCGGCGTCGTCGTCCTCGCGCAGCGCGCGCTCGAGCACGGGTGCGGTGCCGGCATCGCCGACGCGCCCCAGGACCAACGCCAGGTAGCGCTGCACGCGTGGATCCTCGTCGCCGCTGGCCTCGAAGATGCGCACGACCTCGGAGACGAACTCGGGGTTGCCGCGCAGCGTCTCGCCCTCACGCCCCAGCTGGTTGGAAAGCTGGAAGGCGGCGTACCAGCGGTCGTTGCCGCCCGACGTTTGGATCTTCCGCAGCAAATCGAGCGCGGTGGCGTCTTCGCGCATGAGGAAGCTGAAGAGCGTGAAGACGCCGACGATGCCGAGCGTGATGAAGAACGGATAGAGCGCGAACTCCTTGACCCAGGCGCCCAGCTTTTCGGGAGCGCCCTCGGCGGCCGGCGCCGCATCGGTGGGTGCCGACGCTTTCTTCGGACCGACGGGCACGCGTTCCGAGCCCGGAGCACTGTCCGACGGCGGGGTGGAAGAAGGATCGGAAGTCACGAGCGCAACCTCACCTGCGCCGGGCGCAGCTCGGGGAACACGAAGCGGTTGGAAATGCGAGCGCAGCGTAGAAAGGCGCGCGGCACCTGTCAAGCAAGCGGCCGAACGGGACGACTCACGGCCTCGCGCTCAGGCGGCGCGCCGCATCGTCTCCGCCATGCGCTCGAGTCTCGCCACCCGGTCGGCCGTGCTGGGATGGGTGGAGAACAAGCTCGTGAGCCCCCGCCCGCGCAGCGGATTGACGATGAACTGGTGCGCGCTCGCCTCCTGAGCCTGCCGCATCGGCTGCATCGCCGCGCCGCGCTCCAGCTTGGCGAGCGCCGATGCCAGCGCCAGAGGCTTGCCCGAGATCTTCGCGCCCGTGCGGTCGGCCGCGAACTCGCGCGTGCGCGACACGGCCATCTGCACGATGACGGCCGCGATGGGCGCGAGGATCATCACGAGCAGCATTGCCAGCGGGTTGCCCCCGCGCCGGCTGTCGCCGCCGAACATGGCGCCGAACATGGCCGCGCGAGAGAGCATGGTCACGGCGCCGGCCAGCGTCGCCACGATGCTCCCGGTGAGCGTATCGCGGTTCTTCACGTGTGCGAGCTCGTGGGCCAGAACGCCTTCGAGCTCTTCGCGGCTCAGCAGACGCACGATGCCCTCGGTCACCGCCACGGCGGCGTGATGCGGGTCGCGTCCGGTGGCGAAGGCGTTCGGGGACGGGCTGGGAATGAGATAGAGCTTCGGCATGGGCAGACCGGAGCGCTCGGTCAGCGCACGCACCATGGCGTGCAGCTCGGGCGCCTGCGACGGGCTGACCGGCTGAGCGCGGTAGGTCGCCAGCACCAGCTTGTCCGAGAACCAGTAGGCGCCGAAGTTCATGACGCCTGCGATGACGAGGAACAGCCAAGCGCCTCGCGGGCCGGCGACGACGCTGCCTACCCAGACGAGAAGCACCGTCATGACGGTCATGAGGACCGTGGTCCGAAATACGTTCATGGCTTGGCGTTTCCCTCCGCGAAAATCCGGTGGAGTCCCGGATGGTCGTCTTCCCTGCTCAGGCTCGCTTTCGGTCCCGGCTTCCCTGCCTTGCGATGGACGTTCGAGAGTATTGAAAGGAAGTCGGGCCGGGTCAAGGCCGTCCGCACGGCTTTCCAGACACCGCTGGCCTCAGCGGCATCCGCAGGCTGACCGACCATGTCTTCCGCAAAGCGCTTTTCTACAATGGCTTGAGGAGAATCAGCGGGTCAGCGCCTGGCCCGGGGCGCGCCCCAGGACGTCCTCGTGGTAGGCGCGCAGCACCTCGGCCACGGCGGTCGCCTGGGCCATGTTGCCACGTGGCCAGTGGGGTGGATTCCCCCAGGACAGCTCCGAGAGCTGGCCGAGGCCGTCGGACAGCAGGTGGTGCTCGAGCGGCTCGAGCAGCCGCGCCGCCTCGGCGCGCCCCTCGGCGCCACGCACCTTGGTCAGCGCGGTCAGGTAGGAGCCGAAGAGCCACGTCCATGCCGTGCCCTGGTGCGCGGCGTAATGGCGCTCGGCGTCGGAGCCCTCGTAGGCGCCGCGATAGGCCGGGTGCTCGGGATCCAACGTGCGCAGGCCGCGCGGCACGAGCAGCCGTTCGCGCACCACGCGCAGCACGCTCTCGGCGCTCTCGCTGTCCAGCAGCGGGAACGGCAGCGTGATCGCCAGCAGCTGGTTGGGGCGCACGCTGTCGTCGACGCCCGCGCGGTGCACGACGTCGTTCAGGCAGCCCTTCGCCGCGTTCCAGAAGAGGGCGTGGAAGTCGCTCTCGACCCGACGCGCGCGCTCCGAGAAACGCGCCACGTCGTTGGGAATGGAGAAGCGCTCGGCGACGCGCTCGAGCACGCGCAGCGCGTTGTACCACAGCGCGTTCACCTCGACCGGCTTGCCATCGCGCGGCGTCACCGGCTTTCCGTCGACACGCGCATCCATCCACGTCGGCGCCTGTCCGGCCTCGCCGCAGCGCAGGAAGCCGTCGTCGTCCACGCGCACGCCGCAGCGTGTGCCCTCTTCGAAGTAGCGCACGGTCTCGAGCATCGGAATGCGCAGCTCGGTGCGGATGAAGTCGAAGTCGGCCGTGTACTGCAGGTACTTGAAGATCGCAACGTAGAACCACAGCGTGGCGTCGACGCCGCCGTAGTGCGGGCGCTCGCCCTCGTCGACGCGATCCGGCAGCAGGCCGCCGTCGAGAGCGCGCGCGTAGGCGCGCAGCACCGCCTTGGCCTCGCGGAAACGTCCGGGAATGAGCATCAGCCCCGGCATGCCGATGAGCGTGTCGCGCGCGTAGTCGCAGATGAACGGATATCCCGTGATCACCGACGGCACGTCGCGCTCGCGGTGCACGACGAACTGGTCGGCCGCCAGCACCAACCGCCGCGCGAAAGGCGTGTCGTCGGGGGCACTCACCATCACCCGCGACAGGCGCTCGATCTCCTGCCGTTCGCTCCAGGGACTCGTCCGCGTCTCGGGCGCGCGCAACGTGCACTTCACGCTCATCGTTGCGCCGATTTCGAGCTCGCACTCGAACGAGCCGTAGCTGAACAGGTCCTCGGTGAATTCGAGACCGCGGTAGCGATCCTTCGGGTACTCGACGCTCTTGTACCAGTCGTGCTGCTCGGCGAAGCGTGCCTCGTCGCACACCAGGTAGACGGGATCCCAGTCCGGATACGGCGTGCAGCGCATGACCGAGCCGTGCGCGCCGAGCTCGCGAATACTGATGTTGCGCTGGATGTAGCCGTTCTTCTGCGCCAGCGTGTGCAATGGCCGGAACGCAAACTGCGGGCGTACGCGAAGCAGCACGCGATCGACCGGTGCATCCGATGCCGCATGCGAGGGCTCCATGGACTTCGCGGCGCGCTTTCCGCGGCGTCTCTTCCCGTGCGCGCCGCGTCCACGGGGTGCGCCTGTCGACTCCACGTGCTCGGTGTTCGTGGCGACGCGCGACGTCTCGATGCGCGGCGCTTCGTCGGGCGAGAGCAGCCGATAACGCACGACGACGGCGTGCTCCCCATGCACCAGCGAGACGCGCCGCTCCAGGTGCCAGCGCCGCCCCTGGAAGGTGAACGTCGGCAGCGGATAGC
>JBFJHN010000248.1:0-5107 GCA_041613275.1 Candidatus Krumholzibacteriia bacterium
ACCGAGACCCGGGAGAAGGCCTTCGAGCGCGACGGCGACGTCCACGCCTCGCGCTTCTGTGCCGGCTGTCACGATCCGGTGCCGTTCTTCTCCGGCGCCTTCGACGATCCGGATTTCGACGACGTCCACCACGCGACCGCACACGCCGGAATCACGTGCACGAGCTGCCATGCCATCACGCACGTGAACTCACCGCGCGGCAACGCCGATTACACGCTCGAAGAGCCGCTGCACTATCCGTGGGCGCGCAGCGAAACGCCCGCGCTGCGCTGGCTCAACCGCCAGCTCGTCAAAGCCAAGCCCGGCTTCCACAAGAAGACGTTTCTCAAGCCGCTGCACCGCACGCCGGAGTTCTGTGGCGCTTGCCACAAGGTGCATCTACCGCCGGAAATCAACCAGTACAGATGGTTGCGCGGACAGAACCACTACGATTCGTTCCTGCAGAGCGGCGTTTCGGGGCACGGCGTGACGAGCTTCTACTACCCGGACAAGGCCGAGCCCAACTGCAACGGTTGCCACATGCCGCTGCAGGCGTCCGAGGACTTCGCTGCCCGCGACTTCGACGGCTCGGGCACACGTTCCGTGCACGACCACCAGTTTCCTGCGGCCAACACGGCCATCCCACACCTGCTCGACATGCCGCCGTGGGTGAACGAGGCGCACGCGCGCTTCCTCGAGGGAACCTGCCGTGTCGACGTCTTCGGGATCCGGCGCGGCGCAGCCATCGACGCGCCGCTCGAGGCGCCGATCGGACACGAGGTGCCGGCCGTTCGACCCGGCGAGACCGTGCTGGTCGAGGTCGTGCTGCGTACGCTCGAGCTCGGTCACCTGCTCACGCAGGGCACGGCCGACTCCAACGAGCTGTGGGTGCAGGTGCGCGCCTCGGCAGGAGAGCGCGTGCTCGGTGTGTCGGGGGCGCGCGACGCGCGCGGCGAGGTCGATCCCTGGTCGCATTTCGTCAACGCCTACGTCTTGGATCGGGAAGGCCGACGCATCGATCGCCGCAACGCCCAGGACATCTTCGTGCCGCTCTACGATCATCAGATCCCGCCGGGCGCGGCCGACGTCGTGCACTACAGGCTGGACATTCCGCCCGACGTGCACGAGCCCGTGCGCTTCGAAGCGCGCCTGCTGTACCGCAAGTTCGACGCGCAGTACATGCGCTACGTGTACGGTGAAGACTACGTGAACGATCTCCCCGTCGTCGAAATCGCTGCCGATGTGGTGGAGTTTCCCGTCGGCGCGACCCCCGCGACGCGTGCAGCGTCCGAGATTCCGACCTGGCAGCGCTGGAACGACTACGGCATCGGACTGCTGCGCAAGGGTGCTGCCGGCTCGCAGAAGGGTCAGCTGCGCCAGGCCGAAGAGGCGTTCGTGAAGGTCGAATCCCTGGGCCGCGCGGATGGACCGTTGAACCTGGCACGGGTCTATCTCAAAGAGGGCCGACTGGACGACGCGGTTGCGGCGTTGCGCCGCGCCGCCGCGGCACAGCCGCCCGCACCGGCGTGGACGCTCGACTGGTTCACCGCTCTCGTCAACCGCCAGAACGGTTACCTCGACGAGGCGATCGCGAGCTTCGAGCGCCTCGTCGAAACGCGCTATTCCGGGGCGCGCGAGCGCGGCTTCGACTTCTCCCGCGACTCTCGCGTGTGGAACGAGCTCGGGCGCACGCTGCACGATCGCGCCAAGCTCGAGCGCCGGCCGCAAGATTCCGAAGCGCGCCAGGCCTTCCTGCGTCGGGCCGAGGCGGCGTTTCAAGCGGCGCTCGGCATCGATCCCGAATCCGCCGACGCACACTACGGGCTGGCGCTGGTCTACGCCGAGCTCGGCGATGGCGAGTCACGCGCGCGTCACGCCGAGCTGCACGAGCGTTACAAGATCGATGACAACGCGCGGGACCGCGCACTGGCCGCCGCGCGTGCGCGCAGCCCGGCGGCCGATCATGCCGCCAACGCCATCGTCATCTACGACCTGGGGCGCGCTGTCGATCGCAGGGACGGGAAGGGACCATGAGCGCCAAGGACTCCGATTCCTCCGACAGCCGTCGCGCGCAAGGAGTGCATGAAGACGAGCTGGTTCCCGCGGACGACCGCATCATCGGGCGCGTGTTTCGGATCTCGATCCTCGCGCTCGCGTTGGCGGTCGCGGCCGTGGGCGTGATCCTGGGCCTGCGGTCGCGTTCCCGCTCTCCGAAGCCGGTGCGCGAGTCCGTCGTCGTCCCGGCCGTCGTGCCCGAAGACGTCGTTGAGCCGCCGCCTCTGCCGTTCACCAACGTCACGCGTGCATGGGGTTTCGACTTCGTGCACGAAAACGGCGCCACGGGCGAGAAGCTGCTGCCCGAAACGATGGGCGGAGGCGTGGCCGTGCTCGATCTCGAGCCCGACGGCGATCCCGATCTCTTCTTCGTCAACGGTGCTCCCTGGGTGTCGCGTGCCGACGCGCCCACGCACGCGTTGTATCGGAACGACGGCGATGGCCGCTTCGTGGACGTCACCGCGTCGGTGGGCCTCGACGCGTCCTTCTACGGCATGGGCGCTGCGGTGGGGGACTACGACGGGGACGGCGACGCCGATCTCTACGTCACGGCGGTCGGCGCCAACCATCTCTACCGTAACGAGGGCGGTCGGTTCGTGGACGTGAGTCGCGCGGCAGGCGTCGCGGGCGACCCGGAGGCCTGGAGCACGGGCGCCGCCTTCGCGGATGTCGACGGCGACGAGGACCTCGATCTCGTCGTGTGCAACTACGTGCGCTGGTCGCCGCAGATCGACCGCGAAGTCGACTATCGCCTCGACGGGCTCGGACGCGCCTACGGACCGCCGATGAACTTCGTCGGCGACGTGGTGCGCTTGTATCGAAACCTCGACGGGGAGCGCTTCGAAGACGTGAGCGATGCGGCAGGCCTAC
The DNA here is from genome assembly GCA_041613275.1 of Candidatus Krumholzibacteriia bacterium. Classification (GTDB taxonomy): domain Bacteria; phylum Krumholzibacteriota; class Krumholzibacteriia; genus JBFJHN01. The sequence goes on from JBFJHN010000248.1 coordinate 2,905, forward strand.
AGGTCGTCCATCCGACCACCGGCGCCCCCGTGGCCAAGGCTCTGGCCGTGCTGCCGCACGATGTCGATGGCGATGGTGACGTCGATCTCGTCATTGCCAACGACACGGTGCGGAACTTCCTGTTCCAGAACCAGGGCGACGGAACGTTCGTCGAGACGGGAACCCAGTCGGGCCTGGCGTACGACGCGCACGGGGCGGCAACCGGCGCCATGGGAATCGACGTGGCGCATCATCGCAACGACGCCGCGCTGGCCGTGGCCATCGGCAACTTCGCGAACGAGATGACCTCGTTCTACGTCTCCCAACCCGGCTCGGGGCTGTTCGTCGACGAGGCGATCACGGAGGGCATCGGGCCCGTGAGCCGCTCGCAGCTCACCTTTGGTCTCTTCTTCTTCGACGTCGACCTCGACGGCCGCCTCGATCTCCTGCAAGCGAACGGTCACCTCGAAGAAGACATCGCAACGGTGCAGGCGAGCCAGTCCTACCGGCAGCCCGCGCAGCTGTTCTGGAACACGGGCGCCGAGCGCGGGCGTCTGTTCGCGCCCGTGGACGCTGGCCTGACGGGCGACCTCGCCACCCCCATCGTCGGACGCGGGGCGACCTACGCCGATCTCGACGCGGACGGGGATCTGGACGTCGTGCTCACCCAGGTTGCAGGCGCGCCGCTCGTCCTGCGCAACGACCAGAGCACCGGGCACCACTGGCTGCGCGTGCGGCTCGTAGGCCGCCCCCCCAACGTCGACGCGCTCGGCTCCGAGGTCGAGCTCCAAAGCGGCGGCGTGCGCCAGCGACGCACGGTGATGCCGACGCGCAGCTACCTGTCGCAGGTCGAGCGCACGCTCACCTTCGGTCTGGGAGAGCAGCGCAGCATCGCATCCCTCACCGTGCGCTGGCCCGACGGGGAGACCGTCACCGTCCCCGTCGCGGGCGTCGACCGCGAGATCGTCGTGCGCCGGTGAGGCGGAGGCGCGCGCTCTAAGGTTGCGCGGTCTGTTGCCCCCGCGCGCGATCGATGCAGGCATATGCGGCTTCGATGGCGAGACCGTCGCCGGACTCGCGCACCCGAGCGACGCAGTCGGCGAAAAGCCGCCGCGCGGCCGCGCGCTGCCGGCTCTCGAGCAGGCGGGCCGAGCGCACGTCGCCTTCCCCCAGCACGCCCTTCACGGGCAGCTCGGCCTGCAGCGATTCCGTGGCGCGCTGCAACAGGTCTCGTGCGCGTTGTGTCTCGCCACGTCCCCAGGCGATGTAGCCGCTCAGGTACAGGGCCGCGGTCGCGCGCGGGTTCATGCCGTAAGCCGACTCCAGCACCTTCTCCGCCGTCTGCAGGTCTCCCAGCGCCACGGCGGCTTCGCCCCACAGCTCGAGCGGCCCGCTCTGCTCCGGGTTGATTTCGTGCGCTTGCTCGAACGCAGCGACGGCGGTGCGCAGATCGTACAGCTCACCGGCCTCCCGGATGGTGTGGACCAGGCCGATCTGCACCCACGCGCGTGAGCTCGCGGGGTTGAGCACGCGGAGCTGGTCCCAGCTGGCGTGCGCCTCGGCGTAGTTTCCGAGCTCGAGCATGCAGTTGCCGCGGTAGTACAAGGCGTCCTCGTGAGTGGGGTCGAGCGCCGTCATGTCTTCGAAGACAGCGGCGGCTTCGCTCCAACGCCCGGCGCCGAACAAGCGCTCGGCCTCCTTCTTGAGGTTCCAGAAACGCCGCTTCTCGTCGGCTGTGAGCTCCGAGCTCATGTCGGCGACGATGGCGTGCCGGGAGACCGACGAGGTGCGCCGCGAGCGTTCGGGGGCGGTCGCCTCGCGACCCGCGTAGGTAAGCAGTCGGCGCGGCGCAGCGTTCTGGTGCAGCGCCCAGAGCGCGTCGGTGTCCAGGTCGTGCCACACTTCGCGGCTGCCGTCCGTCCACCAGACTTCGAGGCTGTCGACACGCGTGGCCTCGCCCAGTCCGACGTGCACGTCGGTGTCGTGCTGCGAGAGGTACGACGGGCCCGGTGTGGCCAAGCGCAGCAAGCGCTTGCCGCCGGCATGCACTATGACACGCGCGCCGTACGCGGCCGCAGGACCCGACGCGGCCTGCAGTCGCAGCGCCACGGCGCGCCCCGAGCGCGAATCGTTGCGCAGCAGGCGCGCGCGCCCGCCATGCCGCGTGATGACCACGTCGAGATCCCCATCGTGATCGTAGTCGGCGAAAGCAGCGCCGCGCCCG
>JBFJHN010000249.1:0-5104 GCA_041613275.1 Candidatus Krumholzibacteriia bacterium
GGGCGGACGTCGGCCGCATCAAGGACGGCCTGGCGCTCGCCAAACGCGAAGGGCTGCTTCTCGGACGATTCCGTCGTCCCAGCTACCAGCCCGAGACGCTGGCAGAGGACGTCAAACGGGTACGCCTGTACTTCGCGACGCGTGGATATCCGAACGTGCGCGTCGAGCCGAACCTCATCGTGCGCGAGCAGGGTCGGCGACTTGTCGTCGAGCTACGCGTGGTCACGGGTCCGCGCGTGTACATCGAGAGCGTCGAGGTTCCGGGGTTGCCGCAGGGCCTGCGCGCGGGCTCCGGGGCGTTGGGCTTGGGTGCGGGCGATCCGTTCATCGATGCACGACTGGTGGCCGCCGAGCGAGCGCTCCAAAGCCAGCTGGCCGACCACGGATACGCTGCGGCTGTAGTGCAGCGTGAAATCGAACGCGTCGAGCCCACACGTGTGCGCGTGCGTTTCAACGTGACACCCGGGCAGCAGCACTACGTGAGCGACGTGAGCTTTTTGGGATCCAGCGAGGATCTGCGCAAGCTGGCGCGTCGTACGGTGGGCGTGCAGCCGGGCGCGTTGAGTCGACCGAAAACGTTCCGTGATAGTGCCAAGCGTTTGCAACAGCTGCAGCTCTTCCGGCGCGTCGAGCTGGAGACGCCTCGCGTTGCGCCGGGCGAGATCGAGGTGCGCTACCGGCTGATCGAGCGCGAGCCGCGCACCATTGAAGCCGGGATCGGAGCCTGGGCCGACGGCATCATCCAGGGACAGGCGAGCTGGGCGCATCGCAATCTGTTCCACGGCGGGCGTGGGCTGGGCGTTCGCGGAGTCGCCTCCGAGATCGAGCAGGAGATCGCGCTGTCCGTGTGGCAGCCCAGCATACTCGGGCCGAAGACACGCGCCACGGGCATCGTGCGCGGTCGCTTTGAGAACGAGGTCAGCTACCAGAGCGCCAAGCTCGAGGTCGAAGCGAACTTGAACGTCAGCTTCAGTGTGGATCGGGACCACAGCCTCGAAACCAGCCTCGTGTACGCGCAGGTGGATTACACCGGCACGCCGGCTGGGTTTGGACAGCCGCCCGGGCGCTTCTTCACCACCCGGCTGCGCTGGACCAACGACGCCTCGGACGACCGCTTCTATCCGCGCAGCGGCTTCAAGATCCGCACGGGCTTCGAGAGCACGATCCCCGGGACGGGCTCGCAGACAGACTTCGTCTGGGCCGAGATGACGAGCGCGTACTACCTGCCGTTGCCCGGTCGGTCCACGTGGGCCTTTCGCATGACACCGGCGTACGTGGTGGACTACGGAGGCCGCGGCACCGTTCCCCCGGACCGGCTGTTCTACGCCGGGGGCGCGTTGTCGATGCGCGGCTTCAAGCGCAGTGAGCTCGGGCCACGTGACGAGGAAGAAGACACCCCACGGGGCGGCCGCGTTTTGGCGGAGCTTTCGACGGAGCTGCGGTTTCCATTGTGGTGGAGGCTCGGCTTCGCCGCGTTCGTCGACGCCGCTCAGGTCTGGTCCGAGGTCCAGGACGTGCGCCTGGATCGCTTGGAGGTCGCCGCCGGGCCCGGCTTGGCGATCGAGACGCCGATCGGTCCCGTCCGCGGCGACTTTGGATTTCGGCTCACGGACTTCGACACCAAGCAGCCCGACTGGGTGTTCCACCTGTATCTCGGCCAACCGTTCTGAAGGGTCCGCATCGCATGGAACGTGCGCGAGTGCGCAAATGGGTGCGACGGGTTGCCATCGTCGCGATGTGCGTGGTGGCGCTGCCGCTGCTCGCGATGCTCAGCCTTACCGTGTCTCCGGTGCGTTCGTTTCTCGTGCAGCGCGGCGTGCAGGCGCTCGGCGAAGCGTTGCCGGGGCGGGTGGAGGCGCGACGCGCGCACTGGGAGTGGCCCGGGAAGCTGCTGCTGAAGGAGCTCACGTGGACCGTGGACGAAGACAGCCTGGTGTCCATCGGGAGCGTGGACGTCGACGTCGACGTTCCGGCTTTGGTGTCGCGCGACTTGGTCCTGCGGCGCGTTGGTGTGGAGGGGCTCACGGCACACCTGCCGCGCATCCAGAGTGCCGTGGCGGAGCAAGCGGCGGGAGGCAACGCCCGGCAACGTGACGGCCGCGCAACGGAACGAGCGAACGTGCCGTTCCTACGCCCCGGTTCGCTCGCCGGAGTGCCTTCGGTGCGGCTTCAAGAGATTGCGATCGACGTTCCGCAAGCGGTGCTGAGCGCGCGCGACACGTTGCGAGCGCTGCGATTCGAGGGCAGCGTGGACGTGTCCGCCGGTCGGGCGCCGCGGCTCGAGGTGACGCGTGCTGCGGCAGCGCTTCCCTCGCGCGATGTGCGCTTGGACCCCGGCACGTTGACCGTCGATCTCCAGAACGGATCGGTACGCGGCAATTTCAGCGGGCGCGCCGGAGAGGCGGGGCCGTTCACGTTGGAGTCGGTCAGCCCCGATGCCAACACGTTCGAGGCGCAGTTGCGCTTGCCCGAGCGCAACGTCGGTGCGCAGCTCGAGGGCACCTGGCAGCGGCGCGGCATGCGGCCCATCGCCTTGGACTACACCGCGTGCATCGAGGCGAGCGAGGATCCCGGTTGGAACATCGAGCTGTTGCGCGTGTGGACCCCGTTGCGCGTCGAGCTCGCGGGACGGCTCGATCTGCAGGATGGGCTGCAAGGCAGCTCCAATCTGGACGTGTCGGCGCGGCCCGAATGGTTCGAAGGCGCACATGCGTCCGTACGCTTCGATGCTTCGGGCGTCGTGGCGGACAGCGTGAGCGCGCGCTTGACCGGTCTGACGTTGGACGGCGCAGGCGTGCTCTCCGAAGGCAACGTGCGCGGACGGCTGCGCGCGCGCTGCACCGGGGTGGAGTGGGTGCGGGCGTTGGCGGACACGGCGGTGATGGCGGCGGTGGCGGACGTGGAGTCGTTGGATGTGCACGTGGTGCTCGCAGCGGAAGGCAAGCTCGAGAACCCCGCCGTGGACGTGCAGGTGCGCGGGGCGCTGAAGTCGGGGACGACGCGCTTGGATGCGTTGCAGCTGCTCGCCGAGGCATCACGCGGCGTGCGCGAAACGGTGCAGTGGGCCTCGCAGGTCGAGGTGCGGGAGCATCGCGCCTCGCTGGAGGGCACGCTGGCGTGGGCGGCCGAGTCGCTCGCCGTGCGCTTGCAGCCGGTGCGCCTTGAAGCGCTCCGGAAGCCGGGAAGGAAGACGCGGGCCGACGCGCGCGCGCGGTCGCGGGAAGGAAGCCGGGCCGCGCGTGTGACCTACGAACCGGAAGCGCGACGCGTTCGCGTCGAAAATCTCAGAGTCCTGGGCGATCTGGGCGATGTCGCCGTGACGGGTGCGTTCGATCCCGTTGGCGGCGGGCGTGCGCGCGCGACCGTGCGCTGGGACACGCCTCCGGTCGTGCCGGGGCTCGTCGATTCGTTGGCGGCGCGGCTTCGCGAGACCTGGCCGCGCGACTTCGTGCCGCAGGTCGACGTCGAGGCGCGAATCGCGGGGGAGGCGCAGCACTTTCGTTCCCAGGTGCAAGGGTCGGCGCGACTGCCGGGACCGAGCCGCGTCGTCGCGCTCGTACCGCCTGGCGTGTCGGCGCGCTGGGACGTCTCGGGTTGGGACGAGATCGCGGCGCGCTTCGAGGCCGACCTGGGGGATTCGAGCTTCGGATGGGTCGACCTGGGCGCCAGCGCCTGGATCGACAGCGGCTTCGTCACGTGGACGGTGCACGAAGGACGACGCACGCTGGACTCGCTGCGCGTGCACGTCGAAGGCTTGGACGTCGTTGGACGCTTGAGTGCGCACGGTGACTCGCTGCGCGGTGCCTTCGACGTGCGCGCCGAGGATCCGGTGCTCCTGCTGCGCGCGGCCGGCGCGCTGCCCGAGTCGCTGCGCGTGGCGTGGAACGCCAACGTCGACCTGGCGGGGACAGTGCAAGCCCCGCGTGTCAACGCTTCCGTGGAGGCGCGAGCGCAAACGCTCAGCTGGCGTGTGCCCTCGCTGCGCGCGCACATCGACGGCGTCACGGACGAGCGCTTCGATTTGCGGCTGACGTTGCCCGAGGGGCTCTCGCTTCTCCGGAGTCCCGTGCGGCTGGACCGTGTGCGCATCGACTACGCGACGATGGCCGGCGATCCGTTGCGGCGCTTCCGCCAGGGCGTTCTGACGATGGATGTTGCAGGACCGGACCTCGCGTTGCAGCAGGTGGTGACGATCGATCTGCGCGAGTACTTCATGGCACGTTTCGACAGCCTGCACTTGCAGCTCGGCGATCGCGATCTGCGCAACGTCCGGCCCTTCGTCGTGACGCAGCGCGCGCAGGGAATGCTGAGCGTCGACGATCTCGAGCTGGCCGGGACCATGGGACGCCTGGTCGCCATCGTCGCTACCGGCAGCGATACGCTGTCGCTCGAAGCCGAAATGCAGCTTTCGATGCCGACGAGGCCGGCGGCCGTTCAGATGCCCGACGCGGCGTGGCCGTCACGCGTGGAGGTGCAGGCGCACGGCACCTCGCACGACGACGTGCGTTTGAGGGCTTCGTTGAACGGGTTCCGATTGAGCGAGAGGGATCCGCTGCGCGTGGATCTGCTCGTGCAGCCGTCGACGAGCAACACGCCGCAAGCCTGGCGAGGCTTCGAGGCGCGCTTGAGCGTGGCTGGAGCAGATACGCTGTTGAGCGCGGCTGGGCTCTTGCCCCTGCGCTTCGATCAGTTCCCGGTCCGCGCGCGCACGTTGGACGACAGCATTCGTGTCGAGGCCCGCTGGCAGGGGATTCCCGTGCTGCTCCATCGACCGCGCGAGGGCTTCACGTACGTGCTCGACGCGGACGAGCCCCGCCCGTTGCTGTCCGGTGGACTGCGCGTGTCGGGGCGCGGCGCGGCTCCGAACGTCGAGCTGGACGCACGCGTACAGCTGCCGATGGGCAAGCTCGACGAGTATCGCACCACATTGCAGGCGCGCGGCAACGGTGCCACGCGCACGCGCGTCGAGCTCGACGTTCGGCGTCAGGGACGACCCCTTGTGACGGGACACGTCGACGCACCGCTTCGTTTCACGTTCGCTCCGGTCGAGTTCGGACTCGGAGACGAGGACCTGTCGGCCGAACTGCAAGCCGACTCTCTCGAC
>JBFJHN010000250.1:0-5094 GCA_041613275.1 Candidatus Krumholzibacteriia bacterium
CATCCCGACGAGATCGACGTCGAGATCGTGGGGGATGGCGTCGATCCCCTCGTCGATGAGAAGGAGCTCGTGCTCGATGTCGGGGGGTACGAGCGAAGCCAGCGTTGGAAGAGTCAACGGCGCGTAGCGCAACGACTTCTTGAAGATGCCGCCGCGATGGCGATACAGCGGCCCCTTGGGCGAGAGCAAGGCGATTCGGATCACGGAGCAGCACCTCCGATCGTCACGGTGCACGCGCGGTGGCTTGAAGCCGAGTGCAGCGAGCGCCGCTCCGATTTGGCGCAACTCAGGGGTGACCTGTCCACGAATATGTCAATTTTCCGGCCATCCGTAAACCCCACAGGCTTGCCAGTTCTCGTAAACCCGTATAACTTCGCGAATGTAACCCCTGCATGTTGACCGTGCCCGAGAGACTACACTAATGTTCTTGGGCAAGACATCCAGTTTGCAGTCCAGCGCTCAACATCGGCATTCCGTGTCGGTGTTCACCCCCGCGATGACGCAGGCTGCCCGCAACGAAATCGAGGATTCGCTGTGAAGCTCGTTTTCGTTCGCCCCAACATGCACGAGGGTCGCTCGTCGGACGCGATGGAGCCGCTGGCGTTCGCGATCCTCACCAGCCTCACGCCAACCGATGTCGACGTGCGGCTCTTCGACGAGCGTCTCGAGGCCGTTCCGTTCGATGTCGAGGCCGATCTCGTCGCCATGACCGTCGAAACCTACACGGCGAGACGAGCGTATCGTATCGCCGCCGAGTTTCGCCGTCGTGGCGTGTCCGTGGTGCTCGGTGGCTATCACCCGACGTTCCTTCCGGACGAGGCGCTGTGCTACGCCGATGCGGTCGTGCAGGGTGACGCCGAGGGCCTGTGGCCTACCGTCGTCGAGGACGCGCGTCGCGGACGTTTGCGCCGCTTGTACCGGCAGGACGATTTCCCTTCGCTCGACGGCGTGCGACCCGATCGGAGCCTGTTCCACGACAAGGGCTACGCGCGCATCGCCATGCTGCAATACGCGCGCGGCTGCAAGTACAACTGCGATTTCTGCTCCATCCGTGCGTTCTACGGCGCAAACCTTCGCCAACGCCCGGTTCGCGACGTCGTCGACGAGATCGAACGTATCGGACGCAAGGACGTGTTCTTCGTCGACGACAACATCTTCGTCGACATCCCCAAGGCCAAAGAGCTGTTCCGCGCACTGGTGCCGCTTCGCATCCGCTGGTCGTGCCAGGTGTCCATCGACGTGGCACGCGACGCAGAGCTCCTGCAACTGATGGAGAAAAGCGGCTGCACCGTTGCAATCGTCGGCTTCGAGTCGCTCGACGAGGCGAACCTCAAGCAGATGAACAAGGGCTGGAGCTTCCGCTACGGAGACTACGCTACTTCAGTGCGCAAGCTGCACGATCACGGCGTGATGATCTATGGGTCGTTTGTTTTCGGGTACGACCACGATACGCCGGACTCGTTCGACGCCGCCGTCGAGTTTGCTGTGGAGAACAAGTTCTTCGTCGGGAACTTCAATCCGCTCACGCCGACGCCCGGAGCGCCGCTGATGGAGCGGCTGCGCCGCGAGGGACGTCTCCTGCACGACCGCTGGTGGCTGGATGGGAACTACCGCTACGGCGACGCCACGTTCGAGCCGCGCGGCATGTCGGCTGCGGAGCTCACGCAGGGCTGCTATCGGGCGCGCTCCCAGTTCAATCGCTATGGTTCGATCGCGCGGCGCGCGCTCGACTGGCGTACGAACCTACGCTCGCCGCACCGTTTGGGGCTGTTCGTGGTCTGCAACCTGGTGTCGCGGCGCGAGATCCACGCCAAGCAAGGCGTCCGGCTGGGCGGCGCCGGTGCGCTGGAGCCGAGCCTGGAGGGCGTACCGACATGAGAATCACTTTCATCAAGCCGAACATCGGCCGCATGGAGCACAGCCTCTACGTCGACGAAGGCCGGATGGAGCCGCTGCAGCTGGGAGTGTTGGCAGGCCTGACGCCCCCGGACGTGGACTGCGTGCTCTACGACGACCGCATCGAGTCGATCCCTTTCGACGAGCCCACGGACCTGGTCGCCATTACGGTCGAGATCTACACGGCGCGACGCGGCTACGAGATTGCCGCCGAGTACCGTCGGCGCGGCGTGCCCGTGATTCTGGGTGGCTTCCATCCCACGCTGGCACCGGACGAAGCGCAGGAGCACGCCGATTCGATCTTCATTGGCGACGCCGAGACGCTGTGGGGCGAGGTGGTGGCCGACGCACGACGAGGCCGACTGCGGCCCGTGTACCGCGCACCCGTGGGGGTGGCGCAGCAGGGAGGCACGCTTCCGCGGCGCGACCTGTTCCGCGGCAAGGGTTACCTCCCCGTCACGCTGATGCAGTTCAGCCGCGGCTGTCGCTTCGCCTGCGAGTTCTGCGCCATCAGCGTGTTCTTCGATCGTGGCCACTTCACGCGTCGGAGCGCCGAAGTGTTGCGGGAGATCGAATCGCAAGATCGCAGGTTCGTCTTCTTCGTCGACGACAACTTCTTGTCGAACCACGAGGCGGCAAAGCAGTTCCTGCGCGACCTCATTCCCATGCGCATCAAGTGGGTCTCGCAGGCATCGCTGGACATGACGCGCGATCCCGAGCTGATGGATCTCTTGGTGTGCAGCGGCTGTGTGGGCAACGTCGTGGGCTTCGAGTCGCTGGATCCGCGTAACGTGCGGATGATGAACAAGGCGCCGAACCGCATCGCGAGCCCCGGTTGGGATCGGTACGACAAGGCGTGTCAGGCGTTGCGCGACCATCACCTGCAAACCTGGGCGGCGTTCACGCTGGGGCACGATCACGACACCGTGCAGTCGATCCACGAAACGCTCGACTTTGCCATGCACTACAAGTTCTGCTTCGCGGCGTTCAACATCCTGATGCCGTATCCGAATACGCCGCTCTACGACAGGCTCGATCAGGAGGACCGTCTGCTCTACGACGGCCAGTGGTGGCTGCATCCCGAGTACCGCTTCAACTTCGCCGCCTTCCGGCCGCGGAACATGAGCCCCGACGAGCTCACCGAAGCGTGTTGGCACTGTCGCTACCATTGGAACCGCAAGTCCTCCATCTTCAAACGGGTGTGGGACTTCAAGACCCACATGAGTTCGTTGTTTCGGTTGGGTGTGTACCTCAAATACAATCCGATCTACGGCAAAGAGGCCTACAAGAAACAGGCCATGCTGTTTGGACTGAGCCGCGACACAATCGGCACGCGCCGGACGCGATCGGGCGAGCGCCACTTTGGCGAAGCGCCGCGTTGGAAGAGGCGCCGAACACGTACCGCTGCAGGAGGTGGATGATGGGTGTCCGAGGTTGCATGCATCGCGCTCACGCGTTCGCTGCAGTCCTGGCATGCGCGCTGGCACTCGGCTTTGCCGCCAGCACGCAGGCACAGATCGAGCGCGAGGCCGGGTACATCCCCAACGAGCTCGTCGACGCCATCGTCGATCTGCCGTTGCAGAAGGCGCAGAACGTCTTCGACGTCTACCAGGTGATCGTCGACCTCTTGCAGGAAACCTATCGCGGGCAAAACGATGCGATCGCCGCGCTGTCCGAGATGGAAGCCTTCATCCAGGACCACCGCGAGCACTTTCAGAGGGAAGGCTCTTCGAAGACGGTCGAGATGCCAATGCCGATCGACGCCTTCATGCGCATCCTGCGCCAGAACTCGCCGCTTCGGCCCGGGGCAAGCCGTCCCAACGTCGCACCGGCCCATCTGAAGGCCGACCTGTACGCCGCCATCTGTTTGCCGTTCCTGCAATGTCGCGGAGTCACGTACCGCGTACGCCCCATGCTCGAGCAGTCGTACTTCATGCATACGGCGACCATCGGAGCACTACGCGCTCTGAAGCAACGCCTCGACGTGGCTTCGGGACAGAACGGCCTGGCCGTCTTCGAGTTCCTCACCTATCCGATGGCGCACAAAGGCGAGCACCCGGTGCAGTTCCAAAGGCCGAGCGACGTCCAGGTGTGGCTCGAGCAGCACATGATTCCCACGCTGGACGTTTCGATCGCGCTGGCCGAGGACGTTCGCGCCCGCATGTCCGCCGACCACACGGAAAGCATCAATCTCGCCGTGTTCCTCGAATCCGAAGATCCATTTCCCGATCCCGAAATGCGCACGGCCCATCGATACTTCTCACGGCCCGAGGTGGACCATTTCATCAGCAGGCTTTATCGCTGGCGGGCCACGCTGCGGCTGGCGTGCGCCTACCATCTTGACGACTTCCCGAGCGCAACCAACGAGCTGCGCCAGGTCCTCACGCGAAACTTCTTCGAGGAGCTGACTGCGCCCCAGACGCAACCGCGCATCGGGACGACGTCGAAGATGCGTTTCGCGATCTACGAACGCTACCCGCAGCTGTTCACACTGCGCGACGCGCAGCACTGCCGCAGCGCGTTGGTCGATTTCCAGGTCGCCTGGCAGGCGTTCGACCGCGCCATGCGCGGCTACATGGCTGAGAGAACCGGCCGACGCAACGAACGCCTGGTGAATCTGCGTTGGGTGCAGGCGACGTACGACGAGTACTTCAACAAAGTCGCGCCCGAAATGCAGGCGGTTCTGAACGGTCGCGCGAGCCTTCAGGACTACGTGGGCGGTGCCGTTCTGGACATCGATCTTGCCGGCGCGCTCACCGATCCACCCCAGGATCTCAAAGACTTCTTCCCGAGCGCGTTCGACGACAGCTCACCGGCCCGTAGGCTGGACTTCAGCTCCGGCACCCTGCACTACACGAACTACAACTATGGGAACGCGCTGGGCTGGAAAGCGGAAGCCGCCGAGCGCTCGTGGAAGAAGCTGTTCCCCAACCTGAGCGACGCCACGACGGAGGACGGTTACTGGAACGCGCCGCATCTCGCGCACCGGGACCTCAGCCGCACGTACGTCGGCAATCTCCTGGCCCCGATACTCTGGGCGGTCATCCACTAACGCATGCGTAGGCTCACCCGCATGATCCAACGAACCTTTCGGTTCGAATGGGTGATGTGGATCGTTCTCGCGGTCGCGTGTGCAGCCACGCAGTGGGGGGCCCTTCCCCGGCTCCAATACCAGTTCGGCTTCGAGGATATCTTTGA
>JBFJHN010000251.1:0-5087 GCA_041613275.1 Candidatus Krumholzibacteriia bacterium
GCGAGCTCGGTTGACCCGCGCGGCCTGACGCTCAGGGGGTTTCGAACCGATCCGCCGAGCCCAGGCCTTTCAAGGCTCGGAGACCTGGGGGACGTCGAGCAGACGCGCGGCGTGCTGACGCTCGTGGGTGTAGATGCGGAACATCGCAGCGATCGTCATGCCGTGGTCTGGACGCTGTACGACGCGGATCTCGTCACGGGCGCTCAAGCTTACACGATGCCGACGATGTACGACACCCACGCGGGGTCGTCGACCGCGCGGTCGACCTTGTGGTAGATGCCGTTGCCTTCGCCGGTCGAGTGGTCGGTGCCTTCCCAGTAGACCTCGACCTCGGAAAAGCCGGCGTCGTGCAGGAGATCGCGCAGCTCGGGAAGCGTCCACAGTCGCCAGTCGTACTCGAACGCTTTGCTGATGCGGCTGCCGTCGTCGAACTCGAAGTGGATGCGGTTGATGGCGTTGTGTCGCACCGGATCGAAGCGATACTGGTCCCAGATGTAGTCGAAGTCGTCGTGCTCGCGACGTTCCTTCATCACACGCTGCGCGTCGGCGCCTCCGTATGCGTCGAGCATCAAGATCCCCTCGGGGCGCAGCGTCGAGTGCGCCTTCTTCAGATACGCGAGGAGCTCGCGCCGCTCCTTGAACAAGAAGTACGAGAAGTTGAAGGCGCAGGTCACGTCAACCGGGTCACACTCGGCCTCGCGCACATCGCCCTCGATGAGCGTGACGCGCGAGCGCTCCTCGGGGCGCAGGGTCGCGATGTTGTGCTCGCGACCCCAGGCGAGCGGCTCGGGGTCGAGGTCGACCCCCCAGGCGCGGTTGTCGGGATCGCTCTGCACCCAGCAGCACGACACGGCGGCGGTACCGCAGAAGTCCTCGCGCAGCAGATGCGCCGGCCGTCCGTAGCGCTTCTCGAAGATGCGCCGCGCCAGCCGCACGTCCGACGCCGGATCCTGCACGGCTTCTTGATACAACGTGTACTTGTCCGCTCGCTTGGCCATACCGGAGAAACGACCGCGTTTCGAGTGCTGCACGCTCAAGGGATCTCCAACCAGGAAACGTGGGAACCGCGCAGCGTGTCGCCCGCGCGGCGTCGCAATCGATGCTGCCAGGCCGGCATTGTAGCACGCAGCTCCGCGCGGTCATCGCCGGCCGTGAAAGTCGTAGAGCTTGCGCTCGAACTCGTGCGGCACCACGCCGCCGGACTCCAGCCGCGGACTCGCGAGCAGCTGCTCGCGCGGCAGATCGACTTGCAGGGACGGAGCGCCCCAGTCGATGCGCCGGACCCACGACAAGCCCACCAGGACGCGCTCGCGCTCGGGGGAGGTCTCGTCGTTGTCGGAACCTCCGGGGTCGAGCGCCACCACCAGGTGTCGCAACGTCCAGTCGTCCCGACCCATGACGAAGTCGTCCAACCAGCCCACCTCACCGTCCTCGGTGAGGATGCGCGCTCGCCGCAGGCGCCGAAAGCTGCGTAGCCGGACGTTCCGCGCCACGTCCGTGCTACGCGACTGCGAGGCGTGCGACGCGTGCCGCGCGCTGCGCTGGAGGCTGGTCCGCGGTACCGCGGGAGGAAGCGCGAAGCCGGGCGTGCGTAAGCGCGTGGTGCCGGCGTCGCGACGGGAAGAGCGGTGCGGGCGTCGCGTGGCGAGCCCGCGTGGCAGACCGTCCGCGTTGTCACGAAGCGCGCAGCTGGGGTAACCCACCTCGAGGCGCTCGCCGCGCAGGCGGAGCGCACCCGCGCCGATCCACAGCGTGTTGCTGCCCGGCTCCGGACTCGCGGCCACGGAGACGAAGCGCACCGTGCCGTACTGCTCGTCGAACAAGAAGTCGTCGACGGTGCCGCACTTCGTGCCGTCGAGCCACGCCACCGGCCTCTTCTGTACGCTCTCGAGGCGTAGAAGCACGTTTGTTCCTCCGTGTGGCTTCCGCGTCTCCGGTTCAACGGCTGGATGCGTGCTCCTCACCGGGCTCGACGGGTGCGAGAACGACGACCTCGACGCGTCGATTGCGTGCGTGGCCGGCCTCCGAGAGGTTGTCGGACTTGGCGTCGAGCTCCCCGAGCCCGAGAATCGTCACCGCAACGGCCTTGTTGTGCGTGCGCGATGCCACGTAACGACTCACGGCCTCAGCGCGTTCGCGCGACAGCCGCACGTTGTAGTCGGAGTCGCCACGGGAGTCGGTGTAACCGCGCACCGTGACCACACCGGCGCGCCGAGCGTCCAACATAGCCGCGAGATGATCGAGCTTCTTGATCTCCTCGTCCCGTAGGTCGGCGCTGTCGAAGTCGAAGTAGATGGACATCTCACCGAACACATCGAGAGCCTGCGTGTCGACCCCAGCTTGCTCGAGGCGCGTCAAATCGATGCCTTCCAAGCGGGAGGCGACGTCACGACTCATCGTTTCGATCTTCTCGAGCCTCGACGCGTTGCTCTCGGCCTGGGTTTCGACGCGCGAGACGCGCTGCTCCAGCTTCTCGAAGTCCTGGCGCGTCAGCTCCTGCGAAGCGCCGCATCCTGAGACCAGCAGCGCTCCGGCGAGAACCCATGGGGACCCCCGCAGGGCGGAGCGCGTGTGGGAAGTTCTCGTGCGGGTTGATTCGCTCATGTCGCTTCTCCTTCCGCGCAGGTGTCAATCGTTGACGTGTCCGAGGATATCGGCGCGGGTGCCTCCGGCGCCTCGGGGATCGCCCGGAGTTTCTGGGACGCCGTGACACGCGTTTGCGGAATCTCCGGGAATCCCCGGAGGCGGGCGGAGTGGAGGCTAGACGTCGGGCGGCGCATCCGCATCGTCGACACGCGGGATCTCGCGCGCCGTCTTGCGGATGGTCTCGATGAGCGTGCTCGTCGGGCACGCCTTGGTCAACGACTCGCGGGCTCCGGCCTCGAGCATGCGCCGGCGCACATGCGCGTCGTCGTGTGTGGTCAGGCCCAGAACGCGCGTGGACGGCAGCTCGCGCGTGATGATGCGTGTCGCCTCGATACCGTTCATCATCGGCATGTCGACGTCCATGAGGACGACATCCGGACGCGTGCTTCGCGCCAGATTCACCGCCAGCTTGCCGTTCGACGCCTCCCCGACCACGCGAATGTCGGCGCACTCGTCGAGCATGTTGGCCACGCCCTCGCGCAGCATCTCGTGGTCGTCGGCGAGCAGGACGCGGATCTCGTGCGCTTCGCCGGACCGCGCCACCGTGGCGAGGTTCATCTCCGGATCGACGGCGAGCACGGCGCCGTCCTCGAGCGGAATGGGCTCGTCCAGTGCGCTCTCATCCGGCTCCTCGATGGGTGCGATCAGCGTCAGTCGCGTGCGGCCGCCCGGGCTGGAGTCGATCTGCATCTCGCCGCCGAGCACCTCCAGCCGCTCGCGGATCTTGAACAGGCCGAAGCCGCCCACCGTGGTGCAGCGACGAAGCGTCGTGGGATCGAAGCCCGGCCCCTCGTCCTCGACGCGCACGCGCACGCGGTCGTCCTCCGCGCGCCCCATGGTGACGTGTGCACGCTTGACCTCGGCATGTTTGACCACGTTGAACAGCAGCTCGGACACGGCGTTGAACAGGAAGACGCGCGTCGACTCGGCTGCGGGCTCGGCGGAGGCGTCCGTTTCCACCGAGACGTCCAGCTCGTGTTTGTCGCGGAAGTGGCGCGCCAGCCAGGCCAGGGCGTCGGAAAGCCCCGATTCGTGCAAGACCGGGGGGCTCAGCTGGGCGGTCAAGGTGCGCGAGGCGTCGATGAGTTCGTCCAGCACCGCGTCGAGGCCCTGCACCAGCTCGAGCGAGGTCTCGTCGCGCAGGCGAGATTCGAGCTGGTTGGTCTTGATCCTCGCGAGAACCAGGAGCTGCTGCAGGTGATCGTGCAGGATGCCTGCAATGCGGCGACGCTCGCGCTGTTCGGCCTCGATCAGCTCTGCGGCCAGCGCACGCAGCTGCTCGCTGCGCCTGTCGTCGCGCGCGTCGCGCGCGGCGCTCGTCTCCGGCTTGCGTTCGGTGCTCACGCCTGGCTTCCCTCGAGTCACCGTTGAGCAAACAGCGATCGACGGCCCGAGGATCGGGCCGCCGGTCTAACCTGCATCCATCATGTTCGAATCCTCGCCGATTCGAGTCGAAGAGATCAACGGAAGAACCAACGTGCGCCCAGGGCGGCATTCAAGCGACCTTCGGTGGCCGGGGCGACGTCGACGATGGGGACGACTTCCAAGAAGACGTCGGCCGCGGAACGTCCGAAGATGTAGTTGATGCCGATCGGGATGCGCACACCGGCGCGGCTGTCGCCATCGTAAAGCTTCACGCGGCCGCCGAGACCCCAGTACAGCGCCAGGTCACCCGACTCGACCTCGTCGTCGAAGATGCCGAAAGAGTGCGCCACGATGTCACCGTGCAGGTGCAACGAGTTCTCGTCCGTAAACGACCAAGCGGCCGCGGCGTTGAACGCCGTCGAGCGCCCCATCCAGATCTTGGCCGAGAGTCCGGTCGGTTCGCCGAGAATCAGACCCAGGCCCGTGCCGCGCGACTGCGCGGAAGCCGCCGTCGCCAGGAGCGTCACGATCATCAGCGTTAAGCTCGCGCGAATCCATCTGCGTTTCATGGGGTCCTCCATTCCAGAATCTTTCAAGGTGTCGTGCACCCGGCCGTGCAAGTCTTGCGACGTCCCGGTCAGACCCGTGTGCGTGTGAACATGCGTCCGAACAGGCTGACGACGAACAGAACCAGGAAGACGAAGAACAGGATCTTGGCGATCCCGGCCGCGGCGCCCGCGATGCCGCCGAAGCCGAAGATGGCCGCGAGAATCGCCACGATGAAGAACGTCAAAGCCCAGCCCAACATGGTTGAAACCTCCTTGGTTCGGTCCCCGGGAAAGAGCCCGGGGATTCGAGGTCCGCGTACCCAACGATGCGAAGCATAAGGACGGCGCACCGAGGGGGTATCCGGGAATGCCCCCAAAACGGGCCGCCCACACGCCGAGCGGACGGCCGGAGCGTGTATCCTGCAAGTGCCGAGAGCGTCTTCCACGAGAGCGAGGCCCTGGAATGGTGAAGATTCTGATCGCGGACGATCACCACCTGGTCCGGCAGGGGTTCGCAGCTCTTCTGCA
>JBFJHN010000252.1:0-5065 GCA_041613275.1 Candidatus Krumholzibacteriia bacterium
ACGCCGACTTCGGCGGCGAGGTCGAACGCGTGCTCAAGATGGCCGACGGTGTCCTGCTGCTCGTCGACGCCTTCGAAGGTCCCATGCCCCAGACGCGCTTCGTGCTCCAGAAGGCGCTGCAGCTGCACTTGAAGCCCATCGTCGTCATCAACAAGGTCGATCGCGTCAACGCGCGCGCTCACGAGGTGCTGGACGAGGTCTTCGAGCTGTTCGTCGAGCTGCACGCCAGTGACGAGCAGCTGGACTTCACCACCATCTACGCCGCGGGACGCGACGGCTGGGCGACGCGCGAGCTGGAGCACCCACGTTCCAACCTCGACCCGCTGCTGGACGCGATCGTCGACGTCATTCCGGCACCGCATCAGGACAACGGGCCGCTGCAGCTCCTCGTGACCGCGCTCGACTACAACGACTACGTCGGCCGCATCGGCATCGGCCGCGTCTTTCGTGGCCGCATCCGGCGCGGGGAAACGGTCGCGCAGTGTCGCCGCGATGGATCGACGCGTCGTGCCCTGGTGCGTCAGCTGTACGTGTTCGAAGGGCTGGGCCGGCGCGAGGTGGACGAGGTCGTCTGCGGGGACATCTGCGCCATCGTCGGTCTCGAAACCGTCGACATCGGCGACACGCTCTCAGACGTGGACCACCCCGAACCTCTGCCGCTGATCGCCGTGGACGAGCCCACGTTGACGATGAACTTCATGGCGAATACCAGCCCGAACTACGGCAAGGAGGGCAAGTTCGTCACCAGCCGCCAGCTGCGCGAGCGCCTGCTGAAGGAAACCGAGCGCGACATGGCGCTACGCGTGGAGGATACGGGTACGTCGGACACCTTCAAGGTGTCGGGGCGAGGCATCTTGCACCTGTCGATTCTCATGGAGAACATGCGGCGCGAAGGCTTCGAGTTCATGGTAGGGCAGCCGCGCGTCATCTACAAAGAGATCAACGAGCGCAAGGCCGAGCCGGTCGAGGTCCTCACCGTGGATGTTCCCCAGGAGCACGCGGGAACGGTCATCGAGTACGTGGCCACGCGACGCGGCGAGATGATCCACATGGAGCAGCTGGACAATCGCACGCGCATCGAGTTCCACATCCCCAGCCGCGGCCTGATCGGTTTCCGCAGCTCGATGCTGCGGGCCACGTCGGGTGAGATCGTCCTGCACCATCGTTTCTTGCAGTACGAGTACTTCAAAGGCTCGATTCCCGAGCGGCAGACGGGCAGCCTGGTCTCGATGTCCGCGGGGGCCACCGTGAGCTTCGCACTGGACGCGTTGCAGGACCGCGGCCGCTTCTTCATCGACCCGGGAGACGAAGTCTACATGGGGCAGATCGTGGGTGAGCACTGCAGGGACGGTGACCTCGTCGTCAACGTGCAGAAGGCGAAGAAGCTCACGAACATGCGTGCGGCAGGCTCCGACCGCAATGTCAAGATCGCGCCCGCCGTGAGACTGAGCCTCGAGGAGTCGCTGGAGTACCTCAATCACGACGAGTACGTCGAGGCGACGCCGAGGAGCATTCGCATGCGCAAGGCGCTCCTCGACGAAAACGCTCGCCGCCAGGCGCGCAAGCGCGCGGAGGCCGCGCACTGACGCGGGAAGCTCTCAGCTGTGGCCCGGGTTCTTGGCCTCGCCGCAGCGCGCGAAGATGATGCGCATCACCTCCGACGAGATCTCCTCGATGGCCTTCGCCGTGACGTCCAGCATCGGCCAGCCGCGCCGTGCGAACAGGCGTCGAGCGTTGCGCGCTTCCTCTTCGATCGCGCCGAGGTCGGCATACGCGCCGAGCACGCGCCCGAAGTGTTCCTGTCGGCGCAAGCGAATCGTCCTCAGCTGCTGCGGTTGGATGACGAAACCCACGATCCGACACGCATCGACCTTGTCCAGCTCCGCCGGCAGCTCGATCTCGGGAACGATCGGGATGTTGGCCACGCGCCAGCCGCGGAACGACAAGTACAGGCTCACCGGCGTCTTCGACGTACGCGAGACCCCGACCAGAACGATCTCGGCTTGGCCGAGCGTCGCAACGCCCAAGCCGTCGTCGTGCTTCACGGTGAAGTCGACGGCCTCGAGCCGCTTGTAGTACGCCGAATCCAGATGCCGGAAAAGCCCCGGCTGCGCCATTGGGGAGAGCTCGAGCTGGTCGGACAGACGCGTCAGGATCGGGCCGAGGATGTCGACCGTTGGGACCGCCGTGGCCAAGCCGGTGCGCAAGACCTTCTCGCGCAGGTGCATCGAGACCATGGTGTAGACGACGACGCCCTGCACGCGCGCCGCCTTCTGCATGATCTCCTCGATCTGCTCGTCGGTACGCACCTGCGGGCACCGTTCGATCTTCACGTCGACGTTCTCGAACTGCGACAGGGCGGACTTCACCACGGTCTCACACGTGGCTCCCGTGGCGTCCGATACGACGAACACGTGTCGACTACGGCTGGGATTCTTCTGTGCTTCCGTCATGTCTGAGGTTCCTTGATCGTGCGCAGCCGTACGCCACGCTCTTGTACGTTCACATCGCGGACGTTCGCATCTCCATGGGCTGCTTGAGCAGCCAAAGGCTGACCACGCTGAACAGGACGACGGCGACCAGCATGGGAATCTGGGAGCGCAAGGCCGCACGGCCGCCGGGAAACAGCGCCGCGGCAGCGCGGCGCGCGGCCCACAAGCTGAAGACGTGCCCAATCGTGATGAGGGCCACCTGCAGCACCCAAAGCGTCGGCAAGCTGGCCAACGGCGGGAGCGACCAGCCCGCCGTTCCCAGCAGGTTCCATTCGAATCCTAAGGGGTCCGACGCCAGGGCGACCACCTTCTGTCCCTCCATCAACAGGTGCTCGCTGTTGTGGGCCAGGTGGTAGAACAGCGCGATGGGCAAGAGCGCGTAGGCGTAGCGCACGAAGTACTCGCGATAGCTGGCTGCGGTCAACCCGGACGCCCAGCGCGACAAGCCGATCATCATCGCGTAGACCAGCACCGGGGCAACCATCATCGCGAGCATGCCCAAAGAGAACGCCAGCGTGCTCCCGACCGCGAAGGTCGACTGGATCCACGCGACGATGTCGCGCCACGCCGCCGTCATCGTCAGGCCGTGGAATCCGCTCAACGACAGCATGATGAGCGCCAGGTAGGCCTCGTCCGAACGCGGCCGGGCGTGCGCGAGGAGATCGGCGCCCCAAGGGCGCGCGCGCAGGGTGACGTTGTTCGCCTCGCACGTCTTCACGCACTCCATGCACAAGATGCAATAGGTGTTCTGCTGCATCATGGCGGGATACTCGAACATCGGGCAAGGGTCACCCGAAGCGTTTCCCTTGTAGCAGGAGTGGGTGCGGCAGCTGCGACACACGTCGCGATCGCGGGCGCGCAGCTCCACCGGCGCGAACAGCGCGTACAAGCCGCTGATGCGGCCCACGAGGCAGCCGTAGCGGCAGAAGGATTTGCGGTCGAAGACGAAGGCGCTCCCGAACGCGAGAATCAGAATCGCCAAGCCGAGCCACGCGGTGACGCGCGGCTTCAGCGTGACTCCGAAGCCGAGCTCGATCCAGGTAAGCGCGATGAACAGGATCGTCGCCGGCCAGATGTTGCGCAGCCAGCGCGGCCACGGCAGGCTCAGCCCGAGTCCCGCCGTGCGACGGCCCCACAGCTTCGCGCGCTCCGACCATTCGGCAATCGCGTCCCACGGGCACACGTAGCACCAGGCTTTGCCGAAATAGAGCACGAGCCAGACGAGGCCACCCCACCAGACGGTCCACGTGAGAAGCGGTGCGATGTTCTTCGAAGGCAGCTGGTTGCCGAACAAGCCGGCGGTGACGATGCCAGCGAACGCAAGGACCACGAGCGCGCGCAGCGCGAAACGGAACTGAGCGTGGGTGAGGATCGTGCGCAGGCCGGGGATGCGGAACAGGTCGTAGCGCGTGGGCGATTCCTCGAGGGGGCCTTCGCGCGCCGCAGCCGCGCCGAAGCGCCCCAGCACGCTGCGCCACTCGAGCAGCAGGAACGAAAGCAGCAGGATGCCGGCCACGCTGGCGTAGTACAGCCAGCCCGGCAGGCCCCACATGCTGTGCATGAAGTAGTCGAGCGGCTCGGCGCGGAAGGCATCGCGATGCGCCCGCGAACAGAAGCGGTAGGTGTGCTCCTGCCATACGGTCGCAACGGCCGACGCCTCGACGCGTGTGAGCTTGCCTTCGCTCCGGCACACCAGGCAGGTTTCCCCGGCGTAGGCGCTGGGATCCGATTCGAAACGCTCGCGGCAGATCGTCGTGCAGAAGTACCAGGACGTGCCATCCCGCTGCGACGCGATCTGCGGTCCGACCTCCATGTTGCACACCGGATCCACGTGCGCGCGGCGCTCGCTTTCGTGCGATGCGGGAGCCGATGCCGGAACGGCGACCGTTGTCTGAGCCTCGGCGGCACGCGGGCCCAGGCGCGCATCGCGCCTGCCGTGCGCCCACATCAGCGTCAGAAACACCAACGCGGCGAACACGAGCGGCAGCGCCATGCCGAAGCGTCGGGTCACGACGAAGCTCCTTCGCGGGCGCGTGATGGGGCAAGCGCGCGGTCCCCGGCGGGGCGCGCAACCGTGTGTACGCCCGCCCGCGCCGTACGCCGTCGCAACTTGATGCGTGCGGCGCGAATCAGGATCAAGAACGCGGCGATGCCGCCGCCGAGGCCAGCGACCACGGCCCAGGGTGAACCGGGTTTTCCCACCACCATCGGCAGGTCGACGATCCACGGCTCACCGTCGACCTGCCAACGGATGCGCACGGTGTAGTTCGACTCGTGCTCGAAGCGCGGATAGAACTTGTAGACCGCTTCTTCGAGCGTCGCTTCGATCGGGCCGTAGACGACGGGATCGCTCCCGAACAGCCGGTCGCGCAGGACTTCGAGCTGCACGACGTCGTCGAAGGGCGCGCCGGACTCCGCGTTGCGGATGTAGACGTTCAAGAAGCTCTGCTCGCCCGGGCGCGGCATCCCGGGATAGCCCGTCATCTCGAACTCGTGCATTCCGGCCACGACGCGATAGGTCAGGATCGGCACCTGCGGGTAGCGCTCGTCGTAGGCGTAGTGGGGGATGCCCA
>JBFJHN010000253.1:0-5063 GCA_041613275.1 Candidatus Krumholzibacteriia bacterium
ACGGTGAGCAAGACGATGAGCAGCGCCAGTCGTGTGCGCAGGCTCATGGCGACTCCTCCAGCTCGGCCGGCGTGAAGAACGGTCCGTAGAAGGGTGCGCCGGTGCTCTCACTCCCACCGCGCGAACCGAAGACGCGGTGGAACAGCGCACTGAGGTTGAGCGCGAACTCCTGACGCGGACCGCGCGTGTTCTGGCTGACGTAGCGCGAGATGCGCGCCTGATCGTGTGCACCGAGCGGCTGCACCTCCACCTCCACCTGCACGCGGTACTCGCGCGATGCGTTCAGATGTTCGACGGGCAAGAGCCGCACCGCATCGAGATGGGACAAGGCCGAATCGGCCGCGGCCAACGTTGCGAGCGCCGAAGATCCATGCGGGCCGCGCACCACGTATTGGTTCTCCCACAGATCCAGACGAACGCTCAGCTCCACGACACGCTCTCCGACGGTTGCACCGGCACGGTCCTCCAGCTGAATGCGATACATGCAGCTTCCCGGCAGGCCGCTCTCCACCGTGCTCACGGTGCGCGCGTCGAGAACGTCGCGCGCCTGGAGCGAGACGTGCAGCCAGCCCCCGCGCCGGAACGTCTGCGCGCTCGTCACCGAGCCCGCCTGCGCAGCACCCACGTGAGCGAGAACCACGAGCACGGTCAGGGCCATGCGGCGCGCCGGGTGTGGGTTTCGTCCCATGTCCTCGCTAGAACGTGAAGCCCAAGGTTCCGTGCACCCAGAACGGATCGTCGGTCAGGTCGTCGGTCAGCGGCATGCCGACGTCCAGACCGAAGACCTGGATCCACGGCACACGCACGCGCAGGCCGTATCCCAGGCCCGCCGAAACGCCGAAGGCGCGTCCATCCGTGTCCCAGTGATTGCCGACGTCGGCGAAGACGAGACCGACCAACCGCGGGCGCGGCGCATCCACGCCCACGAGCGGCACGCGCAGCTCGCCGGTCGCCTGCCACGCGCCGCGCGCCCCCTGCGGACCGCTCAGGCTGGCGTCGCGAAAGCCGCGGATGCTGCCGGCACCCCCGACGACGGCGCGCAGGTGGTACGGCGTTCCGGGTCCGGTGTAGACCCCGCGCGCGCGCAGCGCGAAGGCTGCGTGGGCCGGAAGCGGCACTGCGCCGCTCGCCTCCACGTCTGCGCGCCAGAAATCGGCGCCGTCGCGTGCGCGTGTGGCGCGCAGCGCAACGCCCGCCCACGCACCGCGCCGCCACGGTGTGACCGGATCACGACCGTCGACGCGCACGTCGAGCCGCGCGTCCTGATAGTTCTCCTCGCGCGCGCCCTCGCGTCCGTCCAGCGTGGCGTCGGGCCGCGCCGCGGAGACGCCTGCCCACAGCGTGGCATGCGCGCGCGACCCGAGCGTCGCGCGCAGCCCCACGGCGAGCTGCGGTCGTTCGATCCGCTGATCGCGCAGCTGATCGCCCTCGTAGACCAGCCAGCGTTCGGTCTCCGAGCGCGCTTCGACGAGGAAATCGACGTGGGGCCCCAGGAGCTGGGGGCGCAAGAGCTCGAAGGAGACGCCACCGGTGCGTTGCCCCAGCTGGGCGCCGACCCTTACGTGTCCGCCGCGTCGCCACGGACTGTTCCAGCGCACGCCGACGAGATTGAGGTACCAACCGTCGAGAGGCTCGTGCCCGAATCCCGTCTCGAACTGCGCCGTGCGATCGAGCGTGGTCTCGACGTGCAGCACCACCGCGCCGCGACGCGAGCCACGCGAGGTGAACACGTGCACCTCCTTGAAGTAGCCCGAGGTCGCCAGCGTCTCGCGCGCCGCCAGCAGCGCGTCGGCATCGATCGCCGCTCCCGGCTGCAGAGGAAGCAAGGCGCGCACGACGCGCTCTTCTCCCCCACCGGGAGGCTGCACGCGGATCTCTTCGAGGACGAGCGGGGGCGGCGTTTGCGCACGCAGGGGAAGCGCGCCACACGCCAAGAGCGCGAGGGAAATGCACGCCACGGTGCGGGACGGATGCCGAGTCGATCGTCGCATCGATCCTCACCCACCAAGTTGCGTGCCCATCCGGTCGGAACCCAGTCAGCTCTGCAACATAGGCGAGGACAAGCCGTTGCCACAACGACGCGGACTTCCGCACGGCGCGCGGCCGTGCCGGATCGTCACACTGTGGCGCGCGCGTCACATCATGAGAGCGTGCGCGGGGCCCGCACGCGCGCCGGGCCGGGTCAACCCCGAGGTATCGCCCACCCGTCGGCGTCCTGTATGTTGCTCCTGATGGGCTGCAATCGACTGGATGCGAAGGACGGCCAAGGATGAGCGACACCGCGCCTCGACCCGACAGCGACGTCGAACCACACGACTCGCTGCCCGCCGCGAAGCTCGAAGACCTCTCGGAGACGCTGCAGCGCGCGGCCCGTGGCATGGGCTGGGAGTCGCTCATGCCGGTTCAGGCCAAGACCATCCCCTACTTCCTGGCCGAGCGCGATCTGATGGTCCAGTCGCGCACCGGCAGCGGCAAGACGGGCGCGTTCCTCTTGCCGATCCTCGCGCGCGTCCAGTTCGACAAGCCGCATACGCAGGCGTTGGTCCTGGTGCCCACGCGTGAGCTCGCGCGGCAGGTCGTGGCCGAGGCCGAGGCGCTGGCCAAGGATTCCCGGATGCGCTGCGTTGCGCTCTACGGTGGCGTGGGCTACGGCCCTCAGCTGGATGCCATCCGACGCGGCGCGCACCTCGTGGTCGCCACGCCGGGACGCATTCTCGATCACCTCATGAAGGAATCGCTGTCGCTCGCCCACCTGCGCATTCTGGTCTTCGACGAAGCCGACCGCATGCTGTCCGTGGGCTTCTATCCCGACATCAAGGCGCTGGAGCGCTACCTGCCGAAGCAGCGCTCGGGGTTCATGTTCTCGGCGACGTACCCGCCGGGCGTGCGCGCCCTGGCGCGCCAGTTCCTGCACGAACCGGAGATTCTGAGTCTCAGCCACGGTAACGAGCACGTCGTGGAAATGGAGCACCTGTACTACGAAGTGCCGTCCATGCAGAAAGACCGCGCGCTCGTACGCATCATTGAAATCGAGAACCCCGAATCGGCGATCATCTTCACCAACACACGCGCAACCGCGAACTTCGTGGCTGTGGTGCTCAAGCGTTTCGGATACGACTCCGACCAGCTGAGCTCCGATCTGACGCAGAAGGCGCGCGAGCGCGTGCTGGCGCGCGTGTACGACAAGAAGCTGCGCTTCCTCGTGGCAACCGACGTCGCGGCGCGCGGCATCGACATCGAAGGGCTGTCGCACGTCGTCCTCTACGAGTTCCCGGAGGATCACGAGTCCTACATTCACCGCACGGGGCGGACGGCGCGCGCTGGAGCGGGCGGCGAAGCCATCTCTCTGGTGGACTCGCTCGAGAAGCTCAGGCTCAACGCCGTGGCGCGACGCTACGGCATCGACATGGAGAAGCGCGATCTGCCCACCGACGCCGACGTGGAGGCGGTCGTTTCCGAACGCGTCACGGCTCTTTTGGAAGCGCGGCTGCGCAACACGGACCGCCTGGTGCGCGAACGTATGCAGCGCATGATGCCGCTCGCCACCCGCCTCGGCGAGAACGAAGACGAGCGTACGGTCATCGCCATGCTGCTCGACGCGTACTATCAAAGCGTCTTGCACGCTCCGCCAGTCGTCGAACCGACCCGGAGCCCACCGCCACGCGACGAGGATTCACCGCCGGGTGGCGGAGGGCGCCGGCGCGGGGGCCGGCGTCGACGGCGACGCGGGAGCTGACCCGAAACGCCAGCGCGCGTTTCCGCGAGCTGGCGCGAGGCGCGTCCCGAGGGATGCCTGAAAAGGTCGGGCTCGGCCGGCCTGCAGCGATGCGACCCACACCGCCTGGTCGGCCGAGCCCCGGAACACGACGGGGTTGTGCTCAGCCGCGCGGTCCGTGTCGTCTGCCACGCGGGTGCATGGCGCGCAGCTGTTCCAAGAGCTCCGCCTGCTCTTCGGTGAGCTCAGCCACGACAGCTGCATGCGTCGCCTCGCGCACGTTGCGCAATTCCGCGCGCGCATCGGCGGGCGTCATGCTGCCGTCACGCAGCGCGTTCAGAACGGCGGTGCGTTGCGCCGCCGCTTCGACATGCACGGCGTCGATGGCTTCCACCTGTGCTTCGTCGAGCCCCAGGATCTTGGCGAGCAGCTCCAAGCGCCGGGCGCTGCGTGCGTCGTCGCGTGACAAGCGGCGCTCGAGCTGCTCGATCATGCGTTCGCGCTGCTTTTGCTCGAGCTGTGCACGTTGCTCGGGTGTCAAGATCTCCAGCACGGCGGCGTGGAACGTCTCGCGCGCTTCGCGTGCGGCGGCGTGGAACTCCTCACGCGTGAGCGCTCCGTCCTTCAGCTGCGCTCGGAGCGGCTGCAGCGTTTCGTGCAGCGTGGCGCGCTCCGCCGCGATGGCCTCGCGCTGCTCATCGGTCAGCTCCAGGTCGGCCCAGGGACCGGAGCCGTCGCGCGGCCCGTCGAAACCGCCGCGGTGTCCACGCCGTCCGAAACGACCGTTCGCATGAGGGCCGTCCGCGCGTGGACCGTTGCCGTCGCCGCGCCGCAGCTGGCGATGCTCCGCCAACACCCCCACCAACGTGCGCAACTGGCGGCGGTCGAGGATTTCTGCGCTCGCTCCGAGGAACTCCAAGGACGGCGAGACGTCCGGCGTTTCGTCCCGCGTGCGTTCGGCGCGCGCCCAAGCGGTCCACGGAGTCTTCAAGGCCTCGGCCTGCGCGTCGCTCATCGAGACCTGACTGCGAATGAGATCCATCGTCGGGATCGGTTCGTCCGTGCTCGACGACGGCGCGTCGCCGACTTCGGTGGACGACTGGAGGCATCCCCCCAGCGCGAAGAGAGCGACAGCCAGGACCACAAGCCCGCTGCGTCGCACCCTCCTCGGATCCCCTCGGTGTGTCTTCCTTTCCATGACCTTCGCTCCTTTGTTCGACGCCGGGCCGCGCCCGGGTGTGCCTGTGTGTCGGCGCGCCGTGCGCGCCCGGTGCGATGCAGGCTTCTGACTTCAAGGTACCCGGGAGATGTGGCAGAAATGTGGCGGACGGTTGGAAATTCGTTGGAA
>JBFJHN010000254.1:0-5050 GCA_041613275.1 Candidatus Krumholzibacteriia bacterium
GACTGGCCAAGATCCTGGAAGCGCAGCTGGCTTCACGCAACGGAACACCGCCGGCGGCGGCGCCGGATCCGCCCCCGAACCTCGAGGTCGACACATGATCCTGCAGCGCGTGCACGAGCTCGAAAAAACCGTTCACGAGCAGCTCGGTGTGCTGAGCGAGCTCGAAGAAACGCTGACCTCACAGCGCGATCGCCTGGTGGCGCGCGACGCCCCGGGCATCCTGGAGAGCATCCAGAAGCAGGGCGAGGTGCTGCAGCGCGCCGATGTCGTCGACCGTGCACGCAAGCGCCGGATGGACGAGATCGCACATCCTCTGGGGTTGGCGCGCGGCGTCGCCCTGGGCGAGCTGATCGAAGCGCTTCCGGCGACGAACGTCGAGACGCTGCGTCGCAGCTACGTCGAGCTGCACGAACGCCTGGAACGCATTCGGCGCCTGAACAAGGTGAACCAGCGCTTGATTCGCCGAGCCTTGCGCGGCATCGAGGGCGCCTTGAGCGCGCTGCCGGGACCGCAGTCGCGCTCGACGTACGAACCCAGCGGTCAGGTGCGGCCGTCGGCGATGGCCCGCACGCTCATCGACCACACGACGTAGGGGAGGTGGTTCCATTGGGGTAACGCTGCACGGAAGTCTCGAGATCGCGCGTCGCGCGCTGCGCACACACCAGTTCGCGATGAGCGTCATCGGCAACAACATCGCCAACTCGGCGACGCTCGGCTATTCGCGCCGCACCGTCACGATGGAAACCACCAGCGACCTCGTCCTGGTGAACGGCACGGTGGGCACCGGCGTCACCGTCGGCAGCGTCAACCGCGCGCGCGACGAGATGCTCGACGTGCTGCTGCGCCGCCACAGCTCCGAGATGGGGCGCTGGGCCGGCGTGCAGCAGGGCATGTCGCGTGTCGAAGCCGCCTTCACCGCGGTGGACGGCCACGGCCTCGGCGACGCCTTGGACGAGTTCTGGCGCGCCTGGTACGACCTCTCGAACGAGCCCGAAAGCGAGTTCCATCGCAGCAACGTGCGCCAGCGCGCCACGCAGCTCGCGCAGCAGCTGCACAACACGCACGATCACCTGCGATCGGTCCAGGACGAGCTCGAACGCAAGATCGAGAACGAGGTCACCCGCATCAACGCCATCTCGAAGCGTCTGGGTGAGATCAACAAGGCCGTCGTCCAGGGCGAGCTGCGCGGCCAGGAAGCGAGCTCCCTGCGCGACGAGCGCGACCTCCTGCTGGACGAGCTGTCCGCGATCGTCGAGGTGCAGTTCGACGTGAAGACGGACGGCGCCATGACCGTCTACATCGGCTCGCAGGTTCTGGTGCAGTCGGCGCACGCGCGCAACATCGAGGTTCCGACCACGCCGGCGCCCGGGGAGCCGCTCGCGATCGTCTGGGAGAACACCGACGTTCCGGTGACGTTGAGCGGCGGTCGCCTGCAGGGATACGTCAACGCCAAGGACGAGTACGTCGAGAGCTACATCCGCGATCTCGACGCGATCGTCTCGACTCTGGTGACCGAGGTCAACGCGCTGCACGCCACCGGCTTCGGTCTCGACGGCTCGACGGGCAACGACTTCTTCGATCCGAACGGCTTGACTTCCTCGACGATCGGCTTGAGCACGGAGGTCCTCAACAGCCTGGACGCCCTTGCGGTGTCGACCAGCGGCGAGATCGGCGACGGCCGTCAAGGCCTGGCGATCGCGCAGCTGAAGTCGCAGCTCACCATGTCCAACGGCCGCAAGACGATGAACGATTTCTTTTCGGCGCTCACCGGGCGCATCGGCCTGGACGCGCAAGAGGCGACGACGTTCCAGGAGGCCGAGGAGCTGCTGCTGATCGATCTCGACAACCAGCGCCAGTCCGTCAGCGGTGTTTCGGTGGACGAGGAGATGACGGCGCTGATCGCGACGCAGCACGCGTACGAAGCGATGATCCGCGTCACGCAGGCCATCGACGAGATGACCGCGACGTTGATCAGCTCGGTGTAGCGCAGCACGGCAAGGGCGGCCCCGCGGCCGCGACACGGGTGGGGAGGCATGGGAATGCGGGTTCCGACGATCCAGACGCACCGCAACATCGTGCAGTTCCTCACGCGCGCCCAGATGAACATCCACGACATCCAGCGCCAGATCGCCACCGGCAAGCGCATCCACAAGCCTTCGGACGATCCGGCCGGCACGGTGGAGGCGCGCGCCTTGCGCCAGCGGCTCGAGGACACGCTGCAGTTCCGCCGCAACATCGACAACGCCACCTTGTGGACGGGTGCGGCCGATCTGCCGCTGAACGGCGTGGTGGAGACGCTCACCCGGATGAAGGAGCTCGTGCTCGACGCGGTGGACGACCTCGAAGGCCACGCCGTCTATGGCGACCAGATCGATGGCTTGCTCGACGAGCTGGTCTCGATCAGCCAGAGCAAGCTGGGCGAGCGCTACCTGTTCTCGGGCTTCCAGTCGGACCAGGCGCCGTACGTCGCCGCGAAGCAGGTCGTGGGCGACACGTTCGTCGCCACCGCTCCCGGAACCAACGTGTCCCTGACGCACGCGCGGCTGGTTGCGGGAACCGTCGTCGTGCGCGATGCCGCCGGCACGACGACGTTCGTCGAGGGCGTGGACTACGACATCGACTCCACCACGGGCACGCTGACCATCCTGGCAGGAAGCAGCTTGGCGAACGGTGTCTCCTACGAGGTGGATTACGAAACCGAGACCACGAGCTCGGTGACCTCGCCGGTGGCCATCCAGGGCGACATCGTGCGCCACATCGACGGCGACCGCACGCTCACCGTCAACTTCACCGCGCCCGAGGTGTTCGAGAACGGCGTCAACATGTTCCAGCTTGGGATCGGTCTCAAGAACGCGCTGTGGAAGGGCGACGTGGACGGCGTGCGCGCGCTGCTCGACTCCATCGACCAGGCGCTCGTCCAGGCCACGCAGGTGACCGGCATTCTCGGCGCGCGCATGCAGGCGCTCCAAACCCAAGAAAGCGCCCTGGCCTCCGACGAGATCATGCTGCGCCAGTTCATCTCGGACGTCGAGGACGTCGACATCGCCGAAGCCGCCATCCGCTTGCAGGCCGAGCAGAGCGCCTACGAGTACGCGCTGGCCGCAGCCGCGCGACTCATGCAGATCAGCATCGTCGACCGGCTGTAGTCGACGACGCAACACGAAGGGGCGAACCATGAAGGTTGCAACCACGCGCTTTGGCGATATCGAGTTCGCGGAGAACGACGTGTTGCAGCTTCCGCGCGGGCTCTTCGGGTTCGAGAACGAGCGCCGCTACCTGTTCGTGGAACGGCAAGACGCCACGCCCTTCCTGTGGCTGCAGTCGCTCGATCGCGCCGATCTGGCTTTCGTCGTCGTCGATCCGCGCGTCGTGCTTCCCGACTATCGGCCGACGCTGTCCGAGCGGGACGCCGCCGTGTTCGAGGAAACGCCGTCGGCGCGGCTGGAGATGGTGGTCATCGTCGGCATCCCCGACAACCAGAGCGAGATGACCGCGAACCTGAAGGGGCCGATCGTCTTCGATCCCCAGACGCGGCGCGGGCGACAGGTGATCGTCACCGACGAGGCGTACTCCGCGCGCTTCCGCATCGTGCCGCCGGGGCACGCGACGGCGGCGACGCGCGAGGATACGCCATCGGGTGCGACAGCGGACACGGACACCACGGCCGTTCCGGCCGGCCAGGGCGGTGACCATGAAGTTCACGGGTGAAAGACTGGTTCCCGACTTCGAGGGCTACGACGCGCTCTTTCTGGAGCACATGACGCGCTACCGCTTCGCGGCGGAGCTGGTGCGCGGCAAGCGCGTGCTCGACGTGGGCTGCGGCTGTGGCTACGGGACGTATCACCTGTCGCGCGCGGGCGCACCCGCGGTGCTTGGCATCGACGTCGCGGAAGACGCCATCGCCTACTGCGAGAAGAACTATCGCAACGATGGTCTGACTTACGAGATACGCGACGCCATGGCGACGCAGCTCGAAGCCGGCGCCTACGACGTCATCGTCGCCTTCGAGATGTTCGAGCACGTCGACGACCCCGAGCGGCTGCTGCGCGAGATCCGCCGTCTGTTGGCCGACGATGGCGTACTCGTGATCTCCACACCGAACGCGCACACGTACGCGACGGCGCGCATCGGCGAACGCAACGAGTTCCATCACAAGGAGTACACGCCCGAGGAGTTCGGGTCGATGCTGGAACACGTGTTCCCGGCCGTGCGCTTCTACACGCAGGGCCCGGCTTTCGGCGTGAACGTCCTGCCGGTGGGCGAGGTGGGCACGCAAACGTCCGCGAAGATCGAAGCCGTTCTGCCGCCTGCCGAGTCCACGTGGGGCGAAGTCCCCGACGCGCGTGTCGACATGCAGCGCTGCGCCTTCATGTTGGCGGTGTGCGGAACACGCCTGCCGACGAAGCTTCCATCGGCGCGCGTCTACGTGGCGGGGGCGGACCTCGCGCAGAGTCGTGACCACGCCGTGCGCCAGCTCCAAGGAGAGCTCGACGAACGCACGCGCTGGGCGCTGGACATGAAGCGCGAGCTCGAAGAACGCGACCGCACGCTCGTGCAGCTGCAGAAGGAGTACACGGAACGCACCGCGTGGGCGCTCGAGCTCAAAGAAAAGCTGGACGAAAAAGAGAAGGCGCTCCTGGAGCTGCACGAGGAATACGACGAACGCACGCGCTGGGCGCTGGATCTCCAGGCGCGGGTCGAACGGCAGCAACGAGAAATCGCCGCGCGCAAGGGCTGACGGCGCGGAGCGAGGGAACGCCACCAACACGGGAGACGGTTGTGAAGTCGACGACGAAGCCTCCGGTCATCGCGATTCTGAGCTACAACAGGCTGGAGCTGCTGCAGAGCTGCCTTTCCAGCGTGTTCGACAACACCGAACACCCGTACGAAGTGTGTGTGGTCGATCAGGCGTCCACCGACGGCACCCGCGAGTATCTCGAGGGGCTTGGCTCACGCATCCATCACGTCCGGACCGAGTCGAACCTGGGCTTCGTTCTGGGGAACAACCTGGTCATGGACAAGTACGGCGACCGCGACATCGTGCTGCTGA
>JBFJHN010000255.1:0-5016 GCA_041613275.1 Candidatus Krumholzibacteriia bacterium
CATCGTTCCTCCCGCCGAGCGTCAGGGCTGCGCATTCGAAAAGACGGTGAACTTCACGACTTCCAGGTCCTCGATATCGCCTTTCTCGGCGACGTCCAGTTCCACGTCCGTCCAACGATCCTTCGCCACCAGATTGTCCATGAAGCGCGCCACGATGAAGTTCGAGAACGTCACGCCGTCCAGCTGGTAGCGGCGCTCGCTGAGCTCGGTGACGTTGGTGATCCAGCAGTTCTCCGGCACGCTCTTGGTGATCTCGTCGAGAAGCTGCACGCGGTAGTAGCGCTGGCGATCCAGCCGCGCGATGATGTCCAGCCGCGCGCGCACTTCCTCGCGCTTCTGCGTGATCTGGCGAATCTTCTCGAGCTGGGGCTTGTAGCGCTCGGCTTCCGCACGCTGCTCGGCGACGTCCTTGCGCAGGCGCGAGATCTCGCGCCCGTGCAGCGTCGCAATCGTGGCAACGACGAGGATCACGACACCGAGCGCAGCAAACGGTACGACGGTGCCGATCTGCGGCACGCGAATCGTCGGCATGCTGCGACGGCGTGCGCGTTCTTCCTTCGGTAGCAGGTTGATGCGAATCACGACATCACTCCACCCGACGGAGGCCGAGTCCCACAGGCACCGTCAGCAGCGGCGCCAGCTCTTCCACGGGCTGTTCCGCGAACAGCTCCGGCTCGTACGAAATCGTGCGCAGGGGATCGAGCACCTCGACAGGCACGTCGTGACGCTGCGCGAGATGTTTGCGCAGAAGCGGCATGCGTCCGCCGCCTCCCGACAGCACGATGGCATCCAGCCCACCGTCGCTCTCGCCGCCCTTGATGTAGGCGAAGGCGCGTTCCAGGCCGCCCGAGATCTCCTCGGCGGCGCGTCCGACGACCTCCTGCAGGTTCTCCACCAACAGACCCTCGGGAGGGTCTTCGGAGGCGAGGATCTTTGCCGCTTCCTCTTCCCCGACGTGGAACTCGCGCTGCATCTCTTCGACGAAGCGCGCGCGACCGATGGAAAGATCGCGCGTGAACTGCGGGGTGCCGTCCTGGATGATGTTCAGATTGGTCACCTCGCTGCCCACGTCGAGCAGACCGATGACCTGACCCGGCTCGATCTCGTAGTTCGTCTCGTAGCAGTTCTGGATGGCAAAGGCGTCCAGGTCGATGATGCGGGGCTCCAGATCCGCGTCACGCACCAGGTCGGCGTGCTGATGGATGAGCTCTTTCTTGGCCGCGACCAACAGGACCTGCATCTGGTTGCCGCCGACGTCCTCGTCCAGAATCTGGAAGTCGAGGCTCACGTCGTCGATGTCGAAGGGGACATGTTGTTCCGCCTCCCAGAAGATTGCTTCCTGGGCGTCGTCCTGGTCCATGCGGTCCATGAGCACTTTCTTGACGATCAGAGCGCGTCCGCTCACCGCCGTCACGACCTCGCTGCCGCGAATTCCAGCCTGGGTCATGCACTCGCGCACGGCGTCAAGAACCAGCAGTCGGTCCATGACCTCGCCGTCCACGATGGCTTCGGGCGGAAGCGGCACGACCCCGAGGCGCTTGAGGGTGGGCGCGGAGCGGCTGAAGTCGATCTCGACGACCTTGACCAGGCTCGAGCCGATGTCGAGTCCGACCGTCGTCTTCCGCTGGCGCGATAGGGAAAAACGCATTCCGGATCCTCCGGACGTGCCCTCTCGAAGGACACGTCGTGCATCGTGCATTCGTCGAGACCGAGGCTCTCGAGCGTGTCGTCATGCGAACTGCATGCCCGTGATTCCTGTTCGGTTCCAGCGCCACCCGCAAGCGTTGTGCCAGGGTTCGGGTTCGCACCGCGTTGTTTCCGAGAGCACCCTGTCGTGGCTCTCGCGGTCGCGAAGCATCGCGCTTCGCGCCGGCGTCGGGAGACCGTGGGTTGCGTACGGAGCGATCTTTCGGGCCGGAGTTCCGCGCGAGGTGCGCAGAGAATTCCGCCTTCGAGTGTCAGCGGTGCAGCAGAGAGCCGTACCAAAGGGCGAGGCTTTCGCCGAAGAAGAGGCTGACGGCAGCGCTCACCGCCAGGAAAGTCCCGAAGGCCACCATGCTCCGGCGCGTGCCGCCGCGCGCCACCACGACCATGCCGTACACGGAACCCAGCAGCGCCGCGACGAAGATCGTGAACAGAACGTGGAACGGACCGAGGAAGGCTCCGATCATTCCCGCGAGCTTGACGTCCCCGAAACCCATGCCTTCGATGCCCCGCAGCGCCTTGTACGCCGCAGCCACGCCCCAGATGAATCCGGCGCCGGCCAGCGTCCCGATCAGCGCTTCGAGCACACCGAGGGGCAGCACGGTTGCCGCGAGGATCCATCCGACGACCAGAGCGCCCAGCGACAGCTCGTCGGGAATGATCATGTGTTCCCAGTCGATCCAGGCGATGGCGAACAGCGTGGCGAGAAAGACGAAGTACGTCGCCGCAACGAGCGTGGGACCGAACCGCGCCAGACACACGAGCGCGAGCGCCGCGGTGCCCAGCTCCACGGCGGGATAGCGCCAGGAGATGCGCGCACGACACCCCGCACAGCGCCCGCGCAGCAAGGCGAAGGAGACGACGGGCACGTTCTCGAACCAGCGCACGGTGCGTTCGCAGTGCGGGCAGCGCGAGCGCCCGCCCCACGGCGATTGATCGCGCGGGAGACGGTGGATGAGCACGTTCAGGAAGCTGCCGAGCACGAGCCCGAACATGCCGACGACAACGTAGATCACAGGTCCCCCTTGCCGGTTTCCGGCGGGCGCGTTCCGGGCCCGTCGGACGCGGAGCCCTGCGCGTCGCGCTCGCGCAGGGCGGCTTCGATGCGCTGCAGGCTCTCTCTCGCCACGATCTTCAGCGAGGGATTGTCCGTGTTGTGATACAGGTCGTTCCAAAGCACCCACGCCGTCTCCAGCCTGCCCAGGCGACGGTTCAGGAAGGCCTGGAAACGCAGCGCGCGCTCGCGGCCCTCGGGCTTCGTCGCCGCGAAGCCGAAGTAGTGCACCGCGGCATCCACGTCGCCGCCCATGACGTAGGTGAGAAAGGCCATCTCGAACGGAATGCGATGCGACTCGGGCAAGGCGCGCGCGCCGCGCCGCAGCACCTCGAGCGCAGCGTCGAGATCGCGACCGTCGGTCGCGAGCACGAACGCGCCCAGGACGTACGCGTGCTCGAAGCGCGGATCGAGCGTGTTGACCGCGTCGAGGAAATGCTGGAACTCGGAGAGGTCGTTGCCCCCCTGCCGGTACTCGCCGTAGTACTGCACAGCCTGCATCCACGCGAGATCCGCCACGGTCTCGCGGTAGCCGAGCGCAAGCACCTCGAGGAACGGAATGGCGGGCAGGGCGCTGACCGCGGTCTCGGGCGCCTCACGGATTTGCGCGCGCCCGACGCGCGTGACGCTCACGGTGGCCGCGACCAGGCTCAGGAGCACGACGAGCTTCCATGCGGTTTGCTTCATCGCAGGTCCCGGCGGCGGAAGATGAGCGCGGCCAGATAGAGCGCGGTGATCGAATAGACCAACGCATAGATCACGGCGACCACGAAGCGTTCTGGAGGCACCGCGATGTCGTGCACCACCTCGCCCCGGAGGTTGAACAGCCCGAGGCTCGGCACGGCGAGGCTCAGACGCTCCAGCAGCGTGTTGCCGCCGCCGGCCTCGATCATCTTCAGCATGCCCTGGCTCAGGTGACCCGCAACGAAGAGCGCGAGCGTGAACAAGGACGCCAGCGTCGGTGACGTGAAGGTCGAGAACAACACCGCGACGCTGGCGATGACGACGAGCTCACAAACCGTCCCCGCGATGGCCCCCAGGTAGCGTGCCTGCCAGCCGAAGCCGGCGGCTTCCACGCTCAACGCCAGAATGCCGCTCATGACCACGGTGAGCACGAGCAGCGTCGACACCAAACCCAGCCACTTGCCGAAGAGGTACTCGAGCCGGGTCGTGGGTTTGGTCAGCAGGACGTCCAGGCTGCGGCGGTCCATCTCGCGCCGCACGAGCGACGAGCCGTTCAGCAGGATGACGAGAATCGCCAGCATGTCGATGGCGGCCAGGCCGAAGTCGATGACGATCTTGCGCTGGGCCCCCGGCGCGAGCGTGGTGAGTACGGACGAGCTCGCGACGAGGACGGCGGCGAACAGCAGCACCACGTAGAGAATGCGTTCACGCAGCATCTCCACCGCGGTCCACCGTGCAATCGTCAGCACGCGCGCGAACATCACGACGCCTCCCTCACGCGTGCGGGGTTCACTGTGCTCTCGGCGGCGTGCGCCCCCCGTTCGCGCGGCGCAGGCTGTGCGTTGACGTCGATGTACATGTCCTCGAGCGAGGCGCGCCGAGGAACCACCGACTCGAGCCTTCCCCCTGCGCGCAGGCCTGCCTGGACCAACCGATGCACCGGCTCCCCCGGAACGACGTTGAAGAGGAGCCCGCCCGAGACGCGCACCATCGATCGCGCCAGGGACTGCAGCTCGGCAACGTCGTCGTCCGGCACGCTCGAGAACGTCACCTCGACGCACTCCGAACGCAGCCGACCCAGATCGTTCAGGCGCACTTCCGAAGCGATCCGTCCCGCGCGCAGAATTCCCGCGCGCGTGCACACGACTTCGGCGTCGCTCAGAATGTGTGTCGAGAACAGCACCGTCTTGCCCGCGTCGCGCTGGGCGAGAATGAGGTCGCGCACGAGCTTGCGTCCGGGCGGATCGAGGCCGGACATGGGTTCGTCGAGAATCAGGAACTCCGGATCTCCGAGGAGCACCTGGGCCAGCCCGATACGCTGCATCATGCCCTTGGACATCTTGCGCAGCCGTACGTCGCGCGCATGCGACAGCTGCACACGCTCGAGCTGCTGGTCGATGCTGCGCGTGAGCTTGGCTCCGCGCATGCCGAGCAGGCCTCCGCAGTAGCGCAGGAACTCCATGGCGGTGAGCTGCTCGTGGAAGGTGGGATTCTCGGGCAGGTAGCCCAGTCGGCGGCGCGTCGCCTGGTCTCCGAGCGGACGGCCGAAGAGCTCGCCGTGTCCGGAGTCAGGA
>JBFJHN010000256.1:0-5014 GCA_041613275.1 Candidatus Krumholzibacteriia bacterium
CGCGCGCGACGAGCTGCCGGCTGTCGGCGTCTTCACAGTAGGTATATCCACGCGCCAGCACGCCGTGCGGGCTGAGCGCCTTCAGCTGCGCCTGCGCCGCTCGGAGCCGCGTCGCGCGTCGTTCCACCTGACCGGCGAGCGCGCGCACCAGCATCTCGCGTCGCGCATCGAGCGCCTGTGCCGCTTCGGCGAGCAACAGGCGCGGGCGCCGGAAGGCGTAGCTCGAGCGCCAGGCGTCGAGACGCTGACGCTCGCCGTCGCAACGCCGGCGCAGGGCGCGCGCCATGCGTCGGAGCAGGCCCTGGAGCGCTTCGACGACGTCGTCGCGTTGCGGCACCACCATCATGGCCGCGGCCGTCGGCGTGGCGGCGCGGACGTCGGCCACGAAATCGGCGATCGTCGTGTCGGTTTCGTGGCCCACGCCACACACGACCGGGATGCGTGACGCGGCGATGGCGCGCGCCACACCTTCCTCGTTGAACGCCCAGAGGTCCTCGAGGCTGCCACCGCCACGCGCCAGCACGATGACGTCGGCCCGCTGCTCGCGGTTCACCCTCTGCAGCGCGTGCGCGATCTCGGCGCCGGCCGTCTCGCCCTGCACGGGCACCGGAACGATCAGCACGCGCACCAACGGCCAGCGCCCCCGCAGCGTGGTGAGCATGTCGCGCACCGCGGCTCCCGTGGGCGAGGTGATGAGCGCGACGCGGCCCGGGATGCGCGGCAGCGGACGCTTGCGCGAGGCGTCGAACAGCCCCTCGCGCTGCAGCTTGTCGCGCAGCTGACGGAAGGCGAGCTCGAGCGCTCCCTGCCCGACGGGCTCGAGCCGGCGGATCTGGATCTGGAAGCGCCCCTGCGCCGCGTACACGGTCAAGCGCCCGACCGCGCGCACGCGCAAGCCGTTCTCGATGTCGAATCTCAACGTCGCCGCATCGCTGCGAAACATCACGCCGCCGAGACTGGCGCGCTCGTCCTTGAGCGACAGATACCAGTGACCCGAGGTCTGCCGGCGTGCGTTGGAGATCTCGCCCTCGACGATCACGTTGCCGTAGGACTCGTCGAGCAGCCGGCGCACCATCTCGTTGATCTGCGAGACGGTGAACACCCGTGGGCCCTCGGGGCGTTCGAACAGATCAGGTTGGACCACGAGGGCCTCCGCGTTGCTCGCGACGGTGTTCTCGAGTCGGGGACGGCGTTGTCAGACGCGACACCGGCGGCGCCATCCCAGCGTCGTGTTCTTCATCAACATGGCCACCGTCATGGGCCCTACACCACCGGGAACCGGCGTGATGGCTCCGGCGACCTGCACGGCCGCGTCGAAGTCGACATCACCGACCAGACGCGACTTGCCGTCCCCACGCGGGACACGGTGGATGCCCACGTCGACGACAGTGGCACCGGGCCGCAGCCAGCCGCCCTGCACGAACTGCGCACTCCCTGCCGCGGCCACGAGGATCTCCGCCTCGCGGACGCGCTCCGGAATCTCGGTGCTGCGCGTGTGCAGAACGCTCACCGTAGCGTTGCCGCGCGGGCTGCGACGCAGCAGAAGCAGCGCAAGCGGCTTGCCGACGAGGTTGCTGCGCCCCAGAACCACCGCGCGCCGCCCCTCGGTGGCCACATCGTAGCGCTGCAGGAGCTCGACCACACCTGCTGGCGTACACGGGACGAAGCCGCTGGGATCGTCGGCGACCAGCTTGCCCAGATTCACCGCGTGCAGGCCGTCGACATCCTTCTCGGGATCCATGCGCCGGAGCAGCGCCGCCGCGTCGAGACCATCCGGCAGGGGCAGCTGCAGCAGGATGCCATCGATCTCGTCATCGCGGTTGAGCGCGTCCAGCACGCCGGCGACATCGTCCTGTCGGCAATCCGGGGGCAGGTGGCGCATCACGGAGTGGATGCCGCAGCGTTCGCACGCCTTGAGCTTGTTGCGCACGTACACGTGCGACGCCGGGTCGTCCCCCACGAGCACTGCGGCCAGTCCCGGGGAGCGCGGCGCGCCAGCCGAGGCGATCTCGTCGCGCAGCTCGTCCAGGATGGTGTTCGCCGTCTTGCGGCCGTCCAGAATGCGAGCGGGCACGTCGATCCCTTCGCCGCGGGCGCGCGAACGCCCAGGGGCTCATGGTACACGGGGCTTCGGCAACCTTGGGAGCTCGGGAGCAGCGACGGAGGGCAAAAAAAGAAGACCCCCACCGTACCGTGAGTCGAATCTTTTTTGAACCTGGCTTCACCAGGTGGGCACCACCGCCCGGCCCTCTGTCTCGACTCGACGTGGAGTCATGACATCGTGCCGAACTTCAGGTTCCCGCATCCAAACTGTTGGCTCAAAAAAAATGTCGACTCACCTGCAAGGCAGGGAATCTTCTTATGCACC
This sequence comes from Candidatus Krumholzibacteriia bacterium, assembly GCA_041613275.1. Classification (GTDB taxonomy): domain Bacteria; phylum Krumholzibacteriota; class Krumholzibacteriia; genus JBFJHN01. The sequence continues at coordinate 2,369 of JBFJHN010000256.1, forward strand.
GAGTATAGCGAACCGCCGCGAAGCCCGGCAAGCAACGAAATGTCTTTTTGCGCCGGTCTGGATTCCGCGCTCCTACAGTTCACGTGCGAGAACATCCGAGAGTTCCCGAGCCTTGAGCGAAACGTCCTGTTCGGTCTTCTCGCGCTTCTTGCGTTCCTGGAACACCTCGTCGGCGATGTTGATGGCCGCCAAGATCGCGACCTTCGTCGACGACACCAGGCGTTGCTTCTGCGCGATCTCGTTCATCTTGGTGTCGACGTAGGCCGCGATCGTCTTCACGTAGTCGGCGTCGGCGTCCGCGCGGATGCTGTACTCGCTGCCAAAGATTTCCACGCGCGTGGTCTTGACACGTTCCATGGACGCTCCCGTCGGGCGCGGCTCGAGGCTCAAATCTCGAGCTCCTCGAACTTGGCGAGCATTCCGTCGATGCGCGTGCGAATCTCGTCGCGGTCGCGCTGGAGTCGCTGCCACTCCTCGGCCTTCGTGCGCAGGTCGTTCTCCTGACGCATGAGATCTTCGTTCGCCTTTTGGAGGCTGGCAGCCTGAGACTCGAGGCTGTTCTTCTCCTCCTGCAGCCGTGAGGTCTCCTGAGCGAGCCGGTGGTTCTCGGCCTTCAACCGAGCGATCAGATCAACGGCCCGTTGAATCCGCTCTTCGAGTCGAGACAGGCTCTCGAGATGTTCGACCGTCGTTTCCACGCGTCCGTTCCTCCCATACCCGAGGGCGGTCATTCCGCCCGCAACTTCACCTCGTACTGCTTGGCCAACCGGCGAACCATGCGCTCGACGGTCGGATCCACGTCTTTGTCCTGCAACGTTTTCTCGTCCGACCGAAAACGCAGTCGCAAGCCGATGCTGTGCGCGTTGGGACCCAAAGAAGGGTCTTCGAAAACGTCGAAGCACTCGACGCTTTCGAGCAACGCGCCACCGGACTCGACCACGGCGGCCTGGACGTCGCGATACTGCACGCGGCGTGGAACGACCAGGGAGAGATCGCGCTTCACCGCTGGGAACCGCGCGATTCCCCGGTAGGTCCGATTTGCGGGAAGATGCTGCGCGAGCTGGTCGACGTCGAGCTCCAGCAAGAACACGGGAACATCGATGTCGTAAGCCCGCAACACCTCCGCGTCGACCGCTCCCCCTCCCCCGATGGTGCCGTAACTTCCCGAAATCAAAAAACTTGCGGCGGAGTTCAGGAACGGCTCAGTATATCCAGCACTCCAGACGCTGTCAACGCCGAGCTGTTCGAGTAAAGCTTCCGCATCTCCTTTGATGTCGTACAGATCGCACGGCTTGTGGGCCTCGGCCCAGCCCGCAGGATGACGCGCTCCGCACGCGAGCGCTAGCAGTTTTTCCGGCTCGCGCGGCAAGCCGTCTTCGCGGTCCGCCTGCGCGATGAAGACGCGATCGATCTGCACGAGTCGCAGGTCGTCGCTTCCGTGATGCACGTTGTGACGAAGCACACGCAGCATCCCCGGAACGAGAGACGTGCGCATGGTGTCGAGCGCAGCGACGATCGGGTTGCGCACGCGCACGAAGCTGCGACGCGGATCGTCTTCACCCAGACGCATGCGATCGGGATCGCTGCGATCCATGAATGCGCTGGTGCGCGCTTCGAAATAGCCGAGCCCGACACACCTGCTGCGCAAGCGCTCGAGCAGCGTCTCGCGCGGATCGCGCTTCGACACGAGCGGCGCCGGCGGCAGAACGTCGTCGGGAATGTTCTCGTAGCCGTGCACGCGCGCGACCTCCTCGACGAGGTCGATCTCCTCGTGCAGGTCGCGCCGGAAAGCGGGCACGCGCACGTGGATGCGACCGTCCGCGCCGGTCGCTGACACCGACTTCGCCTCCGGGCGGGCCTCGAGACCGAGACGGCCGAGCAGCCGCGCCATGTCCTGCGCCGACAGCTCGGTGCCGATCAGCTGATTGGCGCGCGCCGCGCGCAGGACGATCTCGCGCGCATGCCACGGACGCGGGTAGGCGTCGTCGGCGTCCTCGCGCACCTCGCCGCCGCAGACGTCGATGAACAGTTGCGTCGCGCGGTCGGCGACCCAGCGCACGGCCTCGACGTCGGTCTCGCGCTCGAAACGGTACGACGCGTCGGTGTCCAGTCCCAGCTTGCGACGTCCGCTGCGTACGAGATCCGGTCGGAAGTACGCCACCTCCAGCAGCACGTCGGTCGTGTCCTCGGACACGGCGCTGTCGGCGCCCCCCATGATGCCGGCCAAGGCCACCGGGGACTCGGCGTCGGCGATGACGAGGATGTCGGGGTCGAGCTTGCGTTCGACGTCGTCCAGCGTGCGCAACGTCTCGCCGGCGCGTGCGCGGCGCACGACGATGCGTCCCCCGCGCAGCCGTTTCAGGTCGAAGGCGTGGATGGGTTGGCCGGTTTCGAAGAGCACGAAGTTCGTGACGTCGACCACGTTGTTGATGGGCTCGAGCCCCATGGCCGTCAAGCGCTCGCGCAGCCAGTCCGGCGAGGGTCCCACCCGCAGGTTGCGGATCGTGCGTCCCAGGTAGCGCGCGCAATCCTCGGCGGACTCGATCGCAACGTTCACCGGCGTGTCGCCCGCAGGATGGCCCGACCAGATCGCGGGCAGACGCAAGGGGCTGCCGTACAGTGCGGCGACCTCGCGCGCGATGCCCA
>JBFJHN010000257.1:0-5008 GCA_041613275.1 Candidatus Krumholzibacteriia bacterium
CACATCACGAGTTGCATCGGGGCGACCGAGGCGGCGCGGGCCGGCGCGGCGATGCTCTGCTACGTCACGCCGAAGGAGCACGTCGGTCTGCCGAAGGCCGACGACGTTCGCGAGGGCTGCATCGCCTACAAGATCGCGGCGCACGCGGGCGACGTTGCGCGCGGCATCCAGGGCGCGCGCCAGTGGGACGACGACATGTCGAAGGCGCGAGCGGCGCTGAACTGGCCGAAGCAGTTCGAGATCGCCTTCGACGGCGAGACCGCGCGCGCGTTGCACGACGAGGACCTGGACGTCGATACCGATTTCTGCGCCATGTGCGGGCACGACTGGTGCAGCATGCGCATCAGCAAGGAGATCGAAGAGTTCGCAAGCGGCAAGGACGCCGATTACCAGCCCGCGCAGCGCAGCGTGAAGTCGCCGGCACTGAGCGAGGAAGCCCGCAAGGTTCTCGACCAGCGCGGCGTGAAGCACGCCTGTCACTCGGACGAAGTCGCCGATGCCGATGACGCGCAGCGCGTGCAGCAGAAGCTGCTTCACGTGGCGAGCAGCCCTTCGTCCGGCTCGGGTCGAGCATGAAGAAACCGCGAGCACGCGCTCGCGGCTTCGTTCGATGACACGATCGTGATCGTGGGCGGTCCCGATGCTTAGTCGCGCTCTTCGCCCCAGATCTTCTTCCACCACGGCGTGGGCTCGGCGGCGTCGGCCAGCTCGATGCGATCGAGGATCTCGTTTAGCGACCAGCCGGTGAGCGAAGCCAAGCGCTCCGCCTCGTCGATCTGACGCTTGCGCAGCTGGTGCAGGTACTCCTGCCCGCTCGCGCAGTCCGTGTTGCCCTTCCATGCGCGGCGCAGGACGTAGCGTCCCTGGAAGTTGCCGCGATCGCCCGTTTCCTGGAAGACCAGATCCTCCGGGAAGTGCTCGGCGTCGTAGCGCACGTGCAGGCGCGTCACGAAGACGTCGCGTGCGGCCCCTTTGGGTCCGAAGCGATTGCCGTCCTTCACCCAGAACACACCCAGCTCGCGCAGCTCGGCCACGGACAACGGGTCGGCCGCACACGGGTCGCACCAGTTCATGTCCCACGCGTATTCCAGGAACACGGCGCGCTTGTTCTCCTTGTCCACCTGTCGCGCGAACATGTCGCGGTAGAAGTTGGAGAACTCGGCTTCGACCAACTCGGGAAGCTCGTGGCCGGTGGGCAGCCGCACCGTGCGGTAGTTCGTCGTTTCAACGCGTCCCGTACGCGTGAGCGTGTAGACGAACAGCTCCTGCGGGCCGTCGGCGTTCACGGTGCCCAGCCGAATGGGCAGCATGAACTTCGGCGACTCGAACGCGATCTGCAGCGGACGCAGGTAGGTGAAGCCCAGGGCCGACTGCTCCTCGAGGTTGACCCGCGCCACGAAAAAGCGCGTGCCCTGCTTGATATAGCTGGCGAGGACGCGCGACGCACCGTTCGGAATGCGGTAGTCGTTCTCGCGCAGCCACGTCTCGAGCCCATCGCTCTGCTTCGCCGACAGAATCACGATGTCGTACTCGCCCACCGTGTAGCGTGCCTCGACGCTGATGCCCAGGGCGCTCTCGCGCGCTTCCGACATGGCCGTTCCCGCTGCCCGGTCTCCAACGGCGCCCTGCGCGGGCCATGTGAACCGCTGTCGCTTCACGCACGGATCAGGATCGTAGTACTCGACCAGCCGCGGTGCGGTGTAGGCGTCCAAATGGTCGACCACCGCCTGGTTCGTGACGTGGATCTGCTCGCGCTCGATGAACGTGGGCACCGGGATGACCACTGCGAACTCGCGCGGGTCGCCTTTGAAGTCGTTCACCATCGTGATGACGGTACGGTCACCGTCGCGTACGAGAACCACCTGAGACGCCTTGTTGAACAGCTTCGTGTCGGCCTTCGACACGTAGAAGCCGCAGAAGGCGTGAACCACGGCCGGGGCACACAGGGCCGCCAGGCAGCTCACCGCCCACACAGCGACGGATCGTTTCATCGCAGAACTCCTTGTTCGAGGGCCGCCTTGCGGAGACCCGCCATCCATGTTCCGAGCTTGGCGCTCCAAGAGCGTCGAGCCGACCGAACGCGTGGGCACGCGGCGCGCGCCGCAGACCACTGGTACTGCGTTCCGGGAAGAACGCGGTTGATCAACGGCACGAGAGGCGCACAGGCGACCAGCGACCACAGCAGACCGTTGTTCTCGAAGAGGACGAAGTGCACGAATCCGGCGCCCAGCGCGACAACGAGCGCATACACGATGCGCCCCAGGCGCGAATCGGGCGTGGTGCGCGGATCCGAGATCATGAAAAAGGCGAACAGCAGCAGTGCGCCGTTCTGCAAGCAATGCAGTGGAATGGCCCACGGCTCGCCCAGCCACAGCGAACGGCCGAGAAGAACCGCGCCGTAGAACAGCAGGAACGACCATGTGACATCACTGCGCGACGAGCGGTGCACCACCATGCCGCCCAGGCAGGCCAACAGAAACCCGAAGAACGCGGCGTTGCCCCATTGACCTGGCGAAACCCACACGGCATCGGTGAGCAGCATCAGGACGACCAATCCGAAGTTGGTGGGATTGAAGACGTGCTTGCCGTCGACGCGCAGCACGAACTTGCTGGCGACGGCAACGATGGCGGCAACGACGGCCCAACGCGGATCGTTCGTGCGCAGCAAGAGACACAGTGATAGCGCCGAGATGAGCGCGCTGCGCGGCTCGAACGCGGGCAGCTTCCAAAGGTGCGTGCACGCGTGCTGTGTCGCGAGCGCGGCTGCGAGGATCAGGAGCATGATGGGAAGCGAGGTGTCGAACCCCAGCTTCCAGCTGCCGTAGCCCAGCAGACCTGCGAGCGCGACGATCTGATACAGCCGCGGATCCAGGCGGCGCGCCAGGTGTCGCCAGCCTGGGCGGGAACCGGCCGGGACGGCGGCTCCGCCCACGCCGCGTGCCGGCGCCGACCGCGCCATGGAGCCCGGAAATCTTGTAGGCGCTTGGGTTTGCGGGGTCATGCAGCCTCCCGGTTCGACCCATGTACCGCTCAGCTCCTCGCCTATTCCGGGCTTCGTCCTTTTCCGCTTGGACGCCCGCGGCACCCGCGGGACGCGGCTCTTCCGCACGCCAAGCGGACGCAGTCGTTCTTTGTGACGGCCGCGTGCGTACCGCGTCCAACGGTTCGGAGGAGGAATCACCATGACGACGAAAGACATGCGGTCGGAGCGGTCGGAGCGGTCGACGTGGCGTGCGGCGATTGCGGCAGCGCTCATCCTGGCGCTCGGCGGTCTCGCGCATCCAGCGAGTGCGCAGCCGCTCAACGCCACGCAGTGGTTCGAATCGCTCTCGATCGACGCCGATGGTCAAAGCGGCGGCTCGGTAGGCGTCGACGAAGCTCAGCCCGAGCCCCTGGCAGGCAATCTCAACCATGCGAACTGGAGTCTGGATGGAGACGTGGTTTTCGGTCCGGCCGGTCCGCCCCATGCCACGACGCATGTGAGCGGCAGCCACCAGAGCGGGCTCAGTTTCCTGGGCGCGACCGGCTACGTGATGATCAGCTTCGAGATCCGCGTCAACGCAACGGGCAATCCGCCTGTGCCGGTGAACTCCGTGACCATGCGCATCCACTCCCAGGGACGCGCCGAGGCCCACGGCGACGTGGAGTTCTTTGCCTCGGCGCTGGCGTTCCTCGACCTGGGCGCGGAGACGGGTCCGTTGGTGAGTCTCGAAGCGCGCGCGACGAACGACCCCAACGACAACGATCCGAATCAGGATTCGTTCAACGAGGTGCGCTCGTTCTCGGCGCAGCCGAACTCCGTGATCTTCGGAAGTATGGCCGCCACGGCAACCGTGCAGGCCGAGGTGCCGCCGAGCGGCATTTCGGCGAACGCGGAAGCGTTCATCGATCCCATCATCGAAGTCTCGGACGACTTCATTCCAGGAACGTCGACGCGCTACAGCGACGTCTTCGAGGTCGAGTTCAGTGACGGATTCTTCGCGCTGGGGGAGCCCACTGCGGTGGAACCCGCGTCGTGGAGTCGTGTGAAGTCGGCGTACGCGCAAGGCCATCGGCCGGTGCGCTAGGTTCCCTCCGCCCGCATGCCTCTACGCGCGCACGGCCCGGCATCGACCCCGGGCCGTTTCATTTCAGCAGCGTGATCGCGCGTGTCTGTGTGCCCTGCGGTGTCGACAGTCGAACGAGGTACGTTCCCGATCCGACGGCGCGCCCGCTCGCGTCCAGGCCGTTCCAAACGAGCGTCTGCCTGCCTGCCGGAATCCGTTGGTCGACCAAAGTGTCCAGCAGTTGGCCGCGCGCGGAGAATACTTGCACGCGCACGTGGTGTGCGCGGGGCACCTCGAACGCCACCGTCGTGCGGGCGTTGAACGGATTGGGATAGTTCGGATACAGCACCAGACGCGGTCGCGGACGCGCATCGGTGGCGCCGTCCACCGTGAACGTCGCACCGCCGTTGTTCGTGAACACCGCACCCCCCGAGGTGACGGCGTAGTCGACATCGTTGCTGGTGCTCACGGCCGAGGCGTTGCCCCGGAACTGCAAAGCGTCCAATCCGTTGGATGGAAGAGGCCCTGCGAACGGCGGTCCGAACTCGCCGTCGAAGTCGTTGGTCGTCGAGGCCGTCGTGCTGCCGGTGTAGGACGCTCCACCCCAGCTGAGACGCCAGTAGGTGATGGATCCCGAGCTGTTCTGAAACGCCAGGCTGCCCGCCACGAGATATGACGCAGGGATCGTATTGGTCATCGGAAAATCGGGAACGGTCGTCGGAGTCGTTTGCGAAAGGAACGCATCGGTGGCGAAGAGCACGCGCGAGCCGAAGGCAGTGCCGGAGACCGACGTGTTCGGGTCGCCGACGACGATCGGATTGAGACCGGCGGCATCGAAAACCACGAGGCGCGACAGCTGCATCTGGTTCTGGTTGCCGGCGCGCATCCGTAGCTGGATCGCCTGCGACGACGTGTCGCCGTTCACCCCTGCGATGACCTGCTCGATCTGCATGAAGTGGAAC
>JBFJHN010000258.1:0-5003 GCA_041613275.1 Candidatus Krumholzibacteriia bacterium
CGACCCGGGGCTGCTTGCGGCACAAAATTTTCGTTTCGTTCGGACCTCAGGCGACGGGCTTGACGACGTTGCTGGCTTGGAGTCCTTTCGGGCCTTCGCGCAGTTCGAACTCGACAGTTTGACCTTCGATCAACGTTTTGAATCCGTCCCCGTCGATCGCTGTGTAGTGGACGAAAACGTCTTCACCGCCATCCAGGGTGATGAAACCAAACCCCTTGATGTCATTGAACCACTTCACCTTCCCCAACTTGCGCACACGTGACCTCCCTCACTTCATTCGAAACACCAGTCGCAGATCGCAAGTGCGGTCTCGTTGTTTGCGAGGCAAACGGACATCGGCGGAGATTCCTTCGGGGAATTTTTCGTTTGAAGATGGCGGAGGTTAGCAGCCGCATGTCGCGCGTGTCAAGAAAACATAGGCTCAGTGTGCGTTTCGCGACGATGCGAGTGCATTCATTGCGGCATCGACGACTGCGTGAACGCTCACGTCTTCGATGCGACCGCTCTGCGGCGTAACGACACGTACGCAAGGCCCCGCCGGGGACCAGCGGCGAGCATCGTGCGGTCCGAAGACGACGACGCACGAAATGCCGGTTGCGGCAGCAACGTGTGACATCCCCGTATCGTTTCCGATGTAGAGGTTGGAACCCGAGAGAATTCCCAGGGTTCGCCCTAGGTCGTTCTGCCAATGCGCGGCCTCCGGCACCCGCTGTCGGAAACTCGACACGGCGTCGCGGTCGCGCGGACCTTCGGTAACGACAACGCGTGCACCGAGTTGCTCGACGAGCGCGTGCGCCGCCTCGGCGAAGCGCTCGACCGGCCAGAGGTTCGACGCCTTCCCGGCGCCCACGTGCATGACGAGCACGGGGCCCTCGTGTCCGGGAAACGCTTGGCGCAAAAAAGCCTGCGCGCTCGCGCGTGCATCCTCCGTGGGCTCGAGACGAGGCCAGGTGTGGGGTGCTTCGATGCCCAGGGCGCGCACAAAATTCAGGTTGTGCTCGACCTCGTGGGCCTCGCTCTGCGGCGGCTCGATTTCGAAGTTGTAAAGCGCACCCGACAGTTCGCTGCCCCAGGGCCGGCTCGACAGACCCGTGCGCAAACGCGCACCGCTCGACCAGGCGAGCAGCGCGCTGGTCACCGAGAACGACACGGTTCCCAGAACCACGGCCAGCTGCGGCTCCAGGCGCCGCAACCGGCGCACGAAGCGCCACAAGCCCCACGGTCGGAACATCTCGCTGCGTCGATAGACGATCAGCTCGTCGATATCCGGATGACCACGCAGCAGCTGGTCGCTGAGCGGTCCGGCAACGAACGTCAGATGTGCTCCGCCGAAGGCGCGTCGCAGCGCAGACAGCGCCGGCAACGCCAAGACCATGTCTCCCATCTGGTTGTGCTGGCGAATGACGAGAAGCCGGGTGACCGGCATGGCGGCGATCGCCTCGGGGGTAGCCGGTCGGGGGCGCAAGACGAGCGCGAGCAGCCTCGACAGCTGGCGCTTGAGCTTCCGCTCGAGCGTGCGCGCCTTCACGGCGCGGTCTCGCTGTCGTCCGGCGCCCCGGGGCGCGGAGCCTTGCCCGCAAGAATCTCGCGTACGCGGTTGACGTGCATACGCAGGAAACGCTGCTCGTCCTCGTTGTCGGTCAGTCGCGCGCACACTTCGGCCGCGGCGAGCGATTCGTCGTAGCGCTCGGCCATGAACAGTCCCATCATGCGCGCCCGTTGCGCCTCGTAGTTGTCGGGATCGATCTCGAGCGCGCGCTGCAGACTGCGCATGGCATCGTCGTAACGCTCCGCGCCAATGTACAAGCTCCCCTGCACCACCCACAGCTCGGCCTCATGGGGGTAACGATCGAGCGGCCCTTCGAGATATGCCAAGCCCGAGTCGGGCCGGCCGGCGCGCCACAGCGCGCGTCCGGTCAGGGCGTGCGCCTGGATGAGCGTGTCCGCCTGCGCCGCCGCCTGCTTGGCCAGCGCGGCCGCCATCAGCATGTTCTTGCGCCCGTAGTGCACGCGCGCGGCGTCGAAGAAGTTTTGCGTCGTCGGCTTGCACAAACGCAGAAAACGACGTGTGCTGCTGTCCGCGCGCGCCGGCTTCTCCAAGAAGCCGAGCTGCAGGTCGATGAGACGCGTGTGCAGAATGCGTCGCGTCGGGTGTGCGGCGATCGCCATCTCCAGCGCGCGCTCGGCATCTTCGTAGCGCCCCTGCTTGACGTCGATGTCCGCGATCTGGAAGTACTCGATGGCACGCGGCTCGTTGGCATCGGGACCGTGCAGCGACGCCGCACGAACGAACGCCGCCTTGGCATCGTCGAGCCGTTCCTGCCGGAGGTACACCACGGCGAGATCGTGCTGCAACACCGGCGAGTGCGGCAGGATGTCGATGGCGTCGAGAACCAGCTGCTCCGCTTTCTTGAACTCGTACAGGCCCATGGCTTCGCGCGCCTCGGTCATGATGCGATCGACGCGCTGCAGCGAACTCTCGCGGAAGACGAAGAACCACACGCCCGCGACCACGACGCCGAGAAGCGCGAGCGGTCCCAGCCAGCTGAGCACCTTGCGGTTCATCGTTTGCGACTCCCTGAGGATCGTTGTCCACGCGCATCTTCGCGCAGCGACTCGAGAATGGACACGTAGCTTCGATAGCGTCCGGAGTCGATGTGCTCGGCTTCGACCGCCTCTTTCACGGCGCAGCGTGGCTCGTGATCATGTGTACACGTCGCGAAGTGGCAATTCTCCTGCAATTCGCGGAACTCCGGGAAGAGATCGCGCAGCTCTTCCGGCGCCAGCCGCCAGAGACTGAAATCGCGCACGCCGGGCGTGTCGGCCAGCAACGCGCCGAAGTCCGTGGGGTGCAGGTCGACACGCGTCGTGGTGTGCCGCCCCTGGCCGCTCTTCTCGCTCACCATGCCGGTGCGCAGCTCCAACCCCGGCTGCAGCGCCGAGATCAGGCGGCTCTTCCCCGCGCCGCTGGGCCCCATGAAGGCGGCCACGTGCCCGCGCAGCGCCTCACGCAACGCGTCGATGCCGGTGCCCTCGACCACCGAGGTGAGGAACACAGGATACCCCGCCCCAGCGTACACCGCGCGCGTGGCGTCGAACTCGTCGGGGGCGGCCAGATCCGCCTTGTGCAGGCACACGAGCGCGGGAATGTGGTTGCGTTCCGCGGTCGCCAGAAGCCGGTCGAGAAGACCGCGGTCCAGCGCCGGGCGCCGCACCGCCACGACCACCACCAGCCGATCGAGATTGGCCACCACCACGTGCTTGTCGCGCCCGCGGGTTCGGGCGATCTCGCTCGAACGCGGGCGCACGGCCTCGATGACGCCGTCGTATTCCGCATCCTCGCCTCCGCTGGGGCGCCACTCGACCAAGTCGCCCGCCACCGGGAAAGCGGGCCAGCTGGGATCGGCCCGGCGCAGGCGTCGGCGCGCGCGGCAGGTGGCCACGTGTCCGTCGGCGCCAACCACCTTGTAGCGGGCGGAGTGTGCGCGCAGAACGCGGCCTTCGTGCAGCCTGTCCGACGTCAACTGCGACCTCCGAGACGCATCATGACATTGCGACCTGTGTGGAATCGACCGTCCGGAAACGCCGGCCCCGCCTGAGGTTCCACGCCACGGTCGGTTGTTCGGGGCGCCGGCCTCATGCTAAGCTGCATGGTGGGAGCGGGCGCGCTCTCATCTCTACCAAGCAGGAGCATCCATGAAGGTCGATGAGCTGCTGGGCTTCTTCGATCCCAAGCTGTGCATCTTCGATTTGCAGGCGGACTCGAAGGACGAGGCCCTCGAGAAGATCGTCGATCTCGTGGCACCCGAGCCGGAGAGTCGCAACCGCCAGGTCATCCTGGAGATGTTGCGAAACCGCGAACAGCTGGGCAGCACGGCCGTCGGCAAGGGAGTCGCGTTCCCGCACGGGCGCTCGCTGGCCGTGTCCAAGCTCATGGCCATCTTCGCCCGCTCCGAGAAGGGCGTGGCCTTCGATTCTCTGGACGGCGAACCCACATATCTGTTCTTTGCGCTGCTCGCGCCTCCACAAGATCAGGCCAACCTCTACCTTCCTGCGCTCGGCAAGATCATCGAGCTCGTGCGTGAGGACGCCGCGCGCGAGAAGCTCATGCAGGTGACCGATTTCGACGCCTTCGCCGCCGCCATTCGGGAGGCTTGAGTACCGTGATGAACCAACAGGAGCAGCTCCTCGTCGCGCTGCAGGACCTCGACCTGATGCTCAAGGAAACCGAGGACAGCCAGGAGCAGTTCGAGAAGTTGGGCTTTGACGTCAGCGGCTTGGAAGAGCTGCGTCGTGCGCGCCAGCAGCTGGTCGAGAAGCTCGACCGCAGCAACGTCATGCACTACGAAGGCATCCTCAAACGTTACGGGCGCGCCGTGGCCCCGGTGACCGGCGAGAGCTGTCTGGGATGTTTTGCGAAGCTGCCCACCTCGTACCGCTCGTCGCTGTACGAAGGCAAGGTGCGCACCTGCCAGAACTGCGGCCGCATTCTCTACTATCCGTGATCGCCGCGTGATCACCCGGCCCGCGCACCGAGCGCGCGTGCGCCGTTTTCGTCCGTGCTGCTCTTGACAGAGAGCGCGGACGTCTTATTTTCGGATCAAGTCATCCCGTGCCGTTCGGCACATCCATCCACGCCATACGAGTTTCGATTCGCACGCCTTCGCGTCGAAGGCCGGATCGCGCCGATGGGCTCCTCCGCCGTCGTGGCGGTGGCGCGACCGGAAGGCGCCGTGGGTGGGTGCTGCTCCTGTCACCAGCACCCACCAGGCGTCCACAGAAGCAGCACGCTGGAGGGGAGCCGGGCTCGCGCGAACTGCGGTTCGCCGCGCCGCAGCCCGCAGGCGTGGGCCCGGAACGCGTGCGGCGGAGTCACGTCGTCCTCTGCCGCACGCACATCGCGGACCGCACGCCGCACAGACTTCGAGCTAGAGCTTCACCGAAGCCACGACATCCTTGACGCGCGCGAACGACGCCATCAAGGCGTCGCGCTCGCCGTCGTC
>JBFJHN010000259.1:0-4998 GCA_041613275.1 Candidatus Krumholzibacteriia bacterium
GATCGTCACGCGCGGGTCCGTCTTTGCGGAGCGCTTTGCTCTCATCCAACATGTACCGAATCACTCCTTCATCGCATGGATTCCCCAATGTAGGGGTACAATCGAGCTAACTTACCCTACCGCGTGGACGCCTCGCAAGGGGTCCTTGAGGCCGCCGTGCGCGTCCGAGCGGCTCCGCGACGGCTCCAGCGGTCTGGAATGGACTGTCCTCAGGAGGCCTCGAGCGGAGGCCTAAAGCCGCGCTCCGCGCGTGGCGTCGCCCACGACGTCCGGGCTCGCGCTGGGGCCGAAGGTCGACGCGGGATCGAGTCCGGGAAGCGGCCGGCGCGCGGCCGAACGCAGCATGAGCGCCGCGACGCGGCGCATGGCCGCCGCGCCGATCCGGCGGTAGGCCTCGCGATCGGCATCGGGGCCGGAAACGGCGCGGAACGGTTCGCCCACCCACACCTCCATGGGCTGACGACGCAGCAGCCGCGGTCGCCAGTCGCGCGTGCCGCGGACGAACGCCGGCACGATGGGACGCTCGGCGCGCGCGGCGACGTAGCCGAAACCCCAGCGCGGCTTCCCCAGGCGCCCGGGCGTCTGGCGCGTGCCCTCCGGGAACATCAGCACGTTGCGTCCGCTGCGCAGCAGATCCACGGCGCGATCCAGCGCCTCGTAGTCGGCCGTTCCGCGGCGGATCGGAAACGCGTTGAGCGCGGAGATCAAGCGCGCGAACAGCGGGTTGCGAAACAGCTCGCGCTTGGCCACGAACCACACCTCGAACGGCAGCGCGGTCGAAACGAGCGGCGGATCCAGCCCTGAGATGTGGTTGCATGCCACGAGAACGCTGCCGCCGCCGCGCGCGGCGGGGTGGATGTTGCGTCGCAGGCCGAAGAGCGCTCGCGTCACGAAGCCGACGGTGGCGTGCGTCGCCCGGTACAAGGGGCGGTGAAAGCGTCGGTACCCGGGCTGCATCCAATCCGACGGGTCCAGCCAAGCGTCGTCCGCCTGCACGTCGCCGGCCGCGGCTTCGACGTGCCGCAGCGCCAACGCCACGATGGCGTCCACCTGTTCGTCCACCGACATGGCGCTCGTGTCGACCTCGATCGCGTCGTCGGCGCGTCGCAACGGTGCCGTCTCGCGCGTCGAGTCGGCATGATCGCGCGCCGCGATCTCTCGCGCGATCGCTTCGAGCTCACGGGGGCGGCCACGCTCGGCTTCCTCCGCCTGGCGACGGCGCGCGCGCGTCTGCACGTCGGCGGTGAGAAAGATCTTGAGGTCGGCGTGGGGCAGGACGACGGTGCCGATGTCGCGCCCGTCCATCACGGTGCCCATCCGCCGCGCGATCGCGCGCTGACGCTCGAGCATGGCGGCGCGCACCTCGGGCAGCGCGCTCACGCGCGAGACCTCGACGGTGACCTCGGGCGCGCGGATGGCGTCGCTGATGTCCTCGGAGCCCAACCACACGTGCTCGGGCTCGACGCGCACGTCCAGCTCGCGCGCGAGATTTCCCACGGCCGCGGCGTCGTCCGTTGAGGTGCCCGCACGCAGCGCCGCAAGGGTGACCGCACGGTACAACGCGCCGGTGTCCAGATAGCGCAGCCCCAAACGTTCGGCGACGCGTCGTGCGGTGGTGCTCTTCCCCGAGCCTGCAGGGCCGTCGATGGCCACGACCAGATGTCGCGCGGCGTTGCGCCAGCGCTCGAGTCGCGCGTCGAGGTCCTCACGTTCGCCGGCGTCGAACGCGAACGCGCTGTCCTCTCCGGCGCTCACTTGCGGTCCTTCGCGTCGACGCGCCGGCCCAGCGTGCGTGCGAGGGGCGTGATCTCCTGCATGAGGGATTCGAAGCGTTTAGGGGTGAGCGACTGCGGCCCGTCGCTGAACGCGGCCTCCGGGTGCGCGTGCACTTCGATCATCAGTCCGTCGGCTCCGGCCGCGATGGCGGCGCGCGCCATGGGGAGGACGAAGCGCCAGTCGCCGGTGCCGTGGCTGGGATCGACGATGATGGGCAGGTGGCTGAGCGATTGAATGACCGGGACGGCGCACAGATCGAGCGTGTTGCGCGTGATCGGGTCGAAGGTGCGAATTCCGCGTTCGCAGAGAATGACGTGCTCGTTGCCTTCCGAGAGGATGTACTCGGCGCACAGCATGTACTCCTCGATCGTCGTCATCAAGCCACGTTTCAAGAGCACCGGCTTGCCGCTCTGACCGATCTCGCGCAGCAGATCGAAGTTCTGCACGTTGCGCGCCCCCACCTGCAGGATGTCGGCATACTGCGCGACCAGCTCGACGTGACGCGTGTCCATGACCTCGGTGACGACCGCCAAGCCGGTTTCCTCACTGGCCTCGTGCAAGAGCTCGAGCCCCTCGCGCCCCAGGCCCTGGAACGAGTACGGCGACGTGCGCGGCTTGAAGGCACCGCCGCGCAGCACCGAGGCCCCGGCCGCCTTGACGCGGCGCGCCACCTCGAAGAGACCGTCGTGCGTTTCCACCGAGCACGGTCCGGCCATGACGGTGACGGAGTCGGGGCCGATACGCGCCCCCGCCACCGGAACGACGCTGCGCTCCTGCGAGTACTCTCGGCTGGCCTGACGGTAGGCGTGCGAGAACGGGCGCACCTCCAGCACGCCCGGCATGTCTTCGACCTTGCGGTCGGCCAGGAGCGAGCCTTCGTCGACGACGGCCAGAATCGTGCCTTCGGCGCCATGCGAGCGCCGGTAGCGGCAGCGCAGCTGCTGAAGCAGCTTCTCGACGCGGCCGATCTGCCGCTCGGTGGCGTTTTCGCGGAAGATGATGCGCACGGATCTTCCTCGTTCGCTCTCGCCTCGAACGCGCCGCGGGGACGAGCCCTAGCCCGTGTCGCCCGATGCGCCGCAGGAATCGATCAGCGCACGGCTCTCTTCGGCTTCGAGCCGACGCAAGGAGCCGGGTTCGAGATCGCCCAAGCGCACGCGACCGACGCGCGTGCGGTGCAGCGCGATCACTGGATGTCCCACTGCCGCCAACATGCGTCGCACCTGGCGCTTGCGTCCCTCGTGCAGCACCAGCCGCACCACGTGGCGCGCACCTTGGCTCTCGCACGTTGCATCGCACGGCGCGCTGGGTCCGTCTTCGAGCGTCACGCCGCGACGCAGTCGTTGCAGCGTCGGGTCGGACGGGCGCGACGCCACCGTGGCCTCGTACTCCTTCTCGACGCCCATCGAGGGGTGCGTCAACCGATGGCTCAGGTCTCCGTCGTTGGTCAGGAGCAGCAAACCCGTGGTGTCCAGGTCGAGCCGACCGACCGGGAAGAGGCGCTCGCGCACGCCGTGCTCACGCGCCAGATCGAGCACGGTCGGGCGCCCCTGCGGATCGTCGGCCGTACACACGACGCCGCGGGGCTTGTGCAACATCCACACGACGCGCGGGGTCGGCGGGGTCACGGGGGCGTCGTCCACCTGCACGGAATCGTCGTCGCCCACGCGCATCCCGAAGTGCGCGGCCTGGCCGTTCACGCGCACGCGCCCGGCCGCGATGAGCTCCTCGCAGTGGCGGCGGCTCCCGAGTCCGCACGCGGCGAGGTAACGGTTCAAACGCATCCCGGCCATCAGTCGCCGGTCCGCGGCGCCTCCGAGGCGGTCGACTGCGCTTCGAGCTCCGCGGTCTCCGCGTTCGCGTCGCGCGGCGTCGCGGCCTCATATGGGGGCTCGGCCTCGCTCGCCGGCTCGTGAGCCACGTCGTGCGCGGCGTGCGGCGCTGCCGGGGCATCGCCCGTGGCCTCGGGGTGTCGCTCGGCCTCGACGCGCGCGGCAACCTGCTCGATGGCCGAGCGCTTGACGTCGAGCTCCTCGTCGAGCTCGTCGAGCGTCGGCAGATCGCGGCTGCGCAGCTTGTCTTCGAGCGTGGTGCCGTCGCCGCCTTCGGGGCCGTCGACGTCCGCCGTCGCCGCCTCGCGCGCCTCGGCCATCGCGCGCAGCTCCTCGTCCTCCTCGCGGCGCATCGCCTCTTCGCGTTCCGCAAGCATGGCTTCGAGCTCTTCGAGGTTCGGTAGGTCGCGCAAATGGTTCAAACCCAGGTATTGCAAGAAGTCGGTCGTCGTCGCGTAGAGCAGCGGGCGTCCCACGCCTTCGGCGCGCCCGGCGATGCGCACGAGGTTGCGCTCGAGGAGCGTCTCGAGGACGCCGCCGGAGGACACCCCGCGAATGGCGTCGATCTCCGGACGCGTCGTCGGCTGCTTGTAGGCAATGATGGCCAGCGCTTCGAGCGCCGGCTTGGTCAGGCGCACGCGACGCTTGCCGACGAACAGGCGTCGTACGACGTTGGCGTACTCCTGCTTGGTTGCCAGCTGATACCCTCCGGCCACGCGCACCACGCGCAGCGCGCGCGCGTCGTCCTGATACTCTTCCTCGAGCGCTTCGAGCGCCTCCTGGACCTTCGCCTTGTCGGCGCGTGGCAAGACCTCCACGAGGCGCGCCACCGAGAGCGGTTGGTCGCTCGCGAACAGCAACGCTTCGAGCTCCGCCTTGAAATTCATGCCTCCCCCTTCCCCATGCTCGCGTTCGCCTCGTGCGATGCGGCGTCCGGTGCCGGCGTTGCGTGCGCCTCCCCGGCGTCTTCGTGGTGGAACATCCACAGCTCGCTGTGGCTGTCGGCTTGATGGACACGCACGGCGCCTCCCTTGATGAGCTCGAGCAGCGCCATGAAGGTCACGATCACTTCCATGCGCGTCCGCGCGCCTTCGAACAGCTCGCTGAACGGCATGCGTCCGCGCTCGCGCAAGCGATCGCGCAGGAGCGCCGTCTTGTCTTCCAGAGACACCGGCTCGAGCTTGATCTCGTGCGAGACGACCTCTTCGAAGCGTCCCAACACCGACTGCAGCGCCTTGATGAGCTGCGGTAGATTGATGTCGAAGGTTTCCTCGTCTCCGTGCTGGCGCGCCTCGTCGACCAGCGAGGCATCGAGCGGGCGCGTGAACGTGCGCAGGCGCTCGCTCTCATGCTCCTCCAAGCGCTTGGCCGCTTCCTTGAACTTCTTGTA
>JBFJHN010000260.1:0-4996 GCA_041613275.1 Candidatus Krumholzibacteriia bacterium
CTGGGTCAGCCGGTGGTGCACACCGACGGGGCCACCACACCGGTGACGTGGACCGCGCAGCTGGACGTCACCGCCGGCACGACGGTAAGCGCGCGCGCCGGCCGTCGCGTCGTCTTCGACCACACGATCACCAACCTCGGCAACTTCACCGACACCTATCGCGTTTCGGCGAGCGACGATCTCGGCTGGACGCTGGACGTGCGCAGTCCTGCCGACACCACGCTCTCCGGAACCCCATGGATCACCCCACCCGTGCCGCCGGGGGCGGCGATCCCGGTCCAGCTCGTCGTGCAGGTACCGCCCGGCGCCGGCGTCGGCGACGTGGACACGGCCACGCTGATCGTCGCCTCGCAACGAGTCCCTGCAGAAACGCGCAGCGTTCAGGACGTCGTGCGCGTGGCCGACGCAGTTCTCGACCCGTTGTTGCTGCGCGTGGATCCCGAGCCCACCGTGCCTCCCGGTGCGGTCTTGCGCTACACGCTCGACTTTGGCAACCCCGATCCGTCGAACGCGCTGCAGCAGGTGCGTTGGGTCGACACGCTCGCCGTGCACCTCGAGCCGCCGTTCAATCTCACGGACGGCAGCGTGTCCGACCAGGCCGTTCCGGGGCGCAGCATCGACGTGCAGGCGTCCTACGACGCCACAGCACACGCGGTCACCTGGAGCGCCACGTCGCTGCCGGCCGGCTTCCGGGGCACGCTTGCCTTCGAGGCACGCGTGCGCGGCAGCACCCCCGAGGGCACGCACATCGACAACACCGTCCGCGCCTCGGGTACGAACCTGCCGCCGCAGCGCTCCAACACCGTGCGTGTGACGGTGGTGCCCCCGGTCCTGGATCTCGTCGCGTCGACCGCGACGCCGCAGGCCGAGCCGGGTGACGTCGTCCTGTTCCTCGTCGATCTCACCAACGCGTCGCAAGCGTTCGCGCTCGACGACGTCGACGTGGACTTCACGTTGCCAGCGGGCTTCCGCTTCGCCCAACGGGGCTCCACGTCGGGCGGGGCGCCGTTCGACGGCGCTCCCGCCAGCTCCCGCACGGCACGCATGCGCGTGTCGCTGGCCGTGGGCGGCGCTCACCGCTGGGTCTTCGCGGCCGTCGTGGGGGAAGGCGTGCGCCAGGGCGTGCATCGCGCCGTCGCCACGGCACGCGTGGCGGTGCTCCAGGACCTCGTTCTCACCGACACCGCCGACACGGTCGTGCACGTCACGCGCAGCCTGCAGCTGGACGGTACGATCGTGGGACGCGTGTACGTGGACGACGACCGCAACGGTACGCCGGGCGAGCACGAAGGCTTGCCGCACGTGCGCGTGCACCTCGAGGACGGAACCTGGTCGCTCACCGACATCCGCGGGCGCTTCCACCTCGAGGGCGTACGACCCGGCGTCCACGTGCTGCGCGTCGAGCAGGGCGCGCTGCCGGTGACGCTGACCTTCGGCGACTCGACGTCGTCGCGAAGCGGTCGCACGCGCTTCGTCGACGTTCGACCCGGAGAAGTCCGCAAAGTCAACTTCCGGGCCACGTCGAGGGCCGAGCTGCCGCGGCCGAAGTACGAGGTGATTGCCGGCAGCGAGGTCTGGCAGCTGCACGACCACAGCGTCTTCGCAGGCGAGGGCAGCGACGTTCGGCCGGAGATGCGCCGCTGGCTCGAGCAGCTCGCTCGCGGCCGAGCGTCGAGCGTCGCGCCACGACGCAAACCCCCGCATGCGTTTGCACAGGAGAGTTCCCGGAACATCCCGGTCGAGGACACCGCGCCCGTGCCCCCGGACATGCGGCGCCGCACGCTCGACATGGAGTCGCTGTCCGACGCCCTCGACATCGCCCCGCCGTTGCCGTTCCATGTCGCCGTGCGCGCGCTCGAGCCAAGCTTGCGCACGGCGCCGGTGGCTGCAGACACGTCGCAAGCGGCTGTGGACAAGACGCGCGCCGCCGTCGACACGTTGCAGGTGCGCGCGCGCGTCGCTGCGCTGGCGCGCGTTCTCGGTCTCGCGAGCGCGCCGCAGGCCGCGAAGGTCTCGTCCGACACGCTGGCCATGCGCCTGCGGCTCGAGCAGCTGGCACTCACGGTCGACGCCGCGCCCGCGATCCTCGAGCCTGCGTACGGAGAGGTGACGGGGCGGGATCGCGTGCGCCTGCTGGTCAAGCTGCCGCTCGACGCCACACCGCACCTGCGCGTGAACGAGAAGGAGATCAGCGCCGCATTCATCGGCACGCGCGTCGAGCACGCCGAGCACAACGTGCTGCTGCTCGAGTACGTCGGCGTGCCGTTGCAGGCCGGGCCCAACACCGTGACGCTCGAGGCGTGTCACCCCTCCGAGCCTTGCGTCTCGCGGCGCCGCACCCTCATGCGCACCGGTCCTGCGGCGCAGCTGCGTGTCGAGGCCGCATCGACACCCGCCGACGGTGCGAGCGAGCCCGAGCTGCAGATCCACCTGTTGGATGCGTATGGCAATCACGTTTCGCACCTGCGCTTCGTCACGGTCGAGGCCGAAGGCGAAGTCATCGGCTCAGACGCCGATCCGCAACGCGACGGTTTTCAGGTGGCGGTCGAGGGCGGGCGCGGGAGCGTCCGGCTCGGGCCTGCACACGAGGCCGGGGATCGCCGCGTACGCGTGCGCTTCGCCGAGCTCGAGCAAGAGGTCTACGTGCGCTTTCTCGCCGCGCCGCGCGACTGGGTGGTGACAGGAAGCGGACAGGTCTCGCTCGCGGCACGCTCGCGCGCGCAGACGACGACGCCGGACCAAGCGCCACGCGGCATCGACGCGCGCGCCGGCTTGTTCGCTCAGGGGCGTGTCGGTCTGGACGGCCAGCTCACCGTGGGCATCGACAGCGAGGAGCAAGGCGAAACGCTGTTCGGCGAAGACGATCGCGCGGCCCTGTTTCCCGCGCTGGGAGATGACGCCGCGCACGGCGACATGACTGCGTCGCGCTGGCCGGTGTACTTGCGCTACGACGCGCCCGAAGGCTTCGCGCGCGTCGGCGACTTCCGGACCGGCTGGAGCGACGTCGAGCTGGGCCGGTTCGACCGAAGCCTCACCGGCTTCGACGGCGCGTGGATCGCGGCCGGCGGCCGCACGCGCGTGCACGGCTTCGCCGCGGCTTCACGACAGGCGGCGGTGCGCGACGAGATGCCGGGGCGCGGCGTCTCCGGACCCTACGCGCTCTCCGCGCGTCCCATCCAGATCCACAGCGAGCGGCTGTTCATCGAGACGCGCCACCGCATTCACACGGAACGCGTCATTGCGTCGCGCCCGCTGGTGCGCAATCACGACTACACGATCGATTACACCAGCGGCTCGATCCAACTGGCCGAAGCGCTGAACGGCGCCGACGCCAACTTCAACCCCATGTACCTGGTCGTTTTGTACGCCACTCTCGAGCCGCGCCCGAGCGAGCCTCTGTGGGGCGTGCGCGGCACGACCGGTTGGGGAAGCCTGCAGTCCGGCCTCGTCGCCGTGCGCGAGGCGACCGCCGCGGGGACGCGCATGCTGCTGGGGACCGACGGATCGTGGGCCGTGCAGCCCGACGTCGTCGTCGGCTACGAGTACGCGCGCAGCATCGGGTTGCTCGACGACGACGCCTTCAGAATCGACGTACGCGACCAGGACGTTCTGGGCGGACGCGTGCGCGCGTACTACCGCGAGATCGGAGAGCACTTCCGCAACGAGTCGCGCACCGGCGCACTGGAGCAGGGCACGCGCAAGTACGGCGTCGAGTCACGGCTGCGACTGGGGCGCAACACGCTCGCGGTCGACGGCTACGTGCGCGAGGACACACGAACCACGAACGAACGCTACGCGCTTTCCAGCGATTGGTCGCGCACGCACGGCGCTTGGACCTGGAACACGGGCTACGCGCTGACCGGCGAGCGCGGTGCGGTGACGTCGCGCCTGGCGCACGTGCTCTCCACCGGTGCGCGCCGTACGCTACACGGACGCCTCACACTGGAAGCGGGAGCGCAGAAGGCGCTGGGAGAGGCGAGCACGGCGCATCCCACCCGTCTCGCGCTGGGCGCGCGCGCACGCCTGAGTCGCAAGATGGATCTGGTGGCACGCCAGGAGTGGGACGGAAGCGACACCCATCGCCGCGCCACGCGCCTGGGTCTCGAGTCGCGCGTGTCCGAGCACACCTCGTGGACCAGCCGCTTGGAGAACGTCGAAGGTCCCGGCGACGATCGCACCGCGGCGTGGTTGGGAACGCGCACGCGTGTGCCGCTGGGAGAGACCTGGAGCGTGCACGCTTCGGCCGAGCACGGGCGCGTGTTCACCGAACAGGACGCCGACCAGGCCGCGTGGTCGGGCGGTCTGCGTTGGCGCACGCCGCTGCGCGCCGTGGCCTTCGGCTACGAGGGGCGTACGAGCCAGGCGACGCGCGAAGACGGCGCGTATGTCACAGCGTCGCTGCGGCTGGGGCGCGACTGGGTGGTGCTGACACACGATCGCTGGCGTCGTATGCGATTGAACGACGCCGTGCAGCACGCGCACGATCTTTCCCTCGGCTGGGCGTATCGCCCCGTGGGTCACGATCGCTTCCACTGGCTCGCGCGCGTGCGTTCGCTCGGAAACCCCACGCCCACGCTCGACCCCAGTGTGTCCTTCTCGCGTACGGTTGCGTCGCTGCAGGCCACGCTCGACGTCACGCGACGCGCCACGCTCGTCGGCGGCCATGCCGCGCGCTTCGCACATGCGAGTCTCGGTACGAGCACGGCGCGCGCACATACGGGCCTGTCGCATCTGCGGCTCGTCTACGATCTCGGACGAATCGATCTGGGCTTCGGCGTCCGCCATCGCGGTCGGCGCGATGCGGGCGACGATTGGTCCTATGGTGCCGAGCTCGGCACGCTTCTCGTGCGCGACCTGTGGTTGGTGGGCGGCTACAACTTCGTGGGCTTCATGGATGTCGATCTTCCCGCGGACGTGCACGCGGCCGGAGCGGGCTACGTGTCGCTACGCTTCAAGTTCGACGAAACGCTCTTCGGCGCCGTCGATGTCGATCCGC
>JBFJHN010000261.1:0-4983 GCA_041613275.1 Candidatus Krumholzibacteriia bacterium
GGCTCCGCCACCCTCGGGGACCACGTTGGACGGGAAGGATCGAGCGCGGCGCTACGGCGTTCGCGCGCCACCGCAGCGGAATCTCCGCGTGTTTGCAGCACAACGCGGCCCGGTTGCAGTTTGCTCGGCATTGGAGCGCCTCGGAGCTGGCTTCCGAGGCGACACCGGGCCTGACCGCGGAAGACTTCTGCATCGCCGTGCGTGATGGACAAGTGGTCGGCTGTCTCGCCCATTGGGACCAGCGGGCGCTCAAGCAGGTTGTCATTCGCGGATACGCCCGCCGCCTCGCGCTCGTGCGCCCCATCTACAACGCGCTGGCGCCCCTTCGAGGCACGCCGGCGCTGCCGCCGGTAGGAAGCGCGCTGGCGCAGTCCTTCATTTCGCACATCGCTGTCGACGGTGACGACCCGGAGTGCTTCCTCGATCTCTTTGAAGCCGTGCGAGAGCGCGCGGCCGAACGGCACATCGAGCTGCTCACGCTCGGTTTCGCACACGGTCATCCCCTGCTGCGCGTGACAAAGCGCGCGTTTGCCCATCGTGCCTACGAGAGCATTCTGTACGCCGTGCACTGGGACGACGGCGCAGCCTCCGTCAGTGCCTTGGATGGACGTGCTCCGCACCTGGAGGTGGCGACACTATGAAGAGCTTTCTGATCCATCGAAGTCAGCTGGAGGCGCATCAGCGCGACTCCATGTTCGGGCTCTTGTCCACACACTTCCACGGCACCAGCCGCAGCGTGTTCGACGCCGACCTGGCCGAGAAGAACTGGGTGCTGCTGCTCACGGACGCCGAGACCGGCCGACTGCGCGGATTCACCACACTGCTGCTCTACGACGTGCGCGTGAATGACACCCCGTGGAACATCGTGTACTCGGGGGATACCATCGTCGAGCCCACCGCGTGGCGCAGCATGACGCTGCCGCAAGCTTGGATCGGCGCGCTCAACCATCTGCGCCGCACCTACGGGAAGCAATCCCTGTACTGGCTTCTCTTGGTCTCCGGCTACCGCACCTATCGGTTCCTGCCCGTGTTCATGCGTGAGTTCTATCCGCGCTACGACACACCGACGCCGCTTGCGGTACGAGACACCGTGCAGCGTCTGGCGCGCGATCGTTTCGGCTCGCGGTACGACTTGGAGCGCGGCGTCGTGCGCTTCGAGAACCCCCAGGTCCTCAGACCCGAACTGAGCGGCATTCCGCCCGAGCGCCGGCGTGACCCGCACATCGACTTCTTTGCACGCGTCAACCCCGGGCACGAGCAGGGCGACGAGCTCGTCTGCTTCACGCAGCTCGAACAATCGAACATGACGCGTGCCGGTCTGCGCATGTGGCGCGCCGGTGAGACGTTGTTTCAGACGGCGGAGCAACCCACGTGAACGCGCGCGCTTTGATGACCAACCTGGCGTGGTCGGCGCTCAACGTGCCCTCGGAACGGCAGTTTCGACGCGCGCTGCGCAACGTGCGCGCGGCACAGAGCGCTTTACTCCAACGCATGCTGCACGAGAACGCCGACACCGAGATCGGACGACGGTTTGGCTTCGCCGACATCGACTCGCCCGAGAGCTATCGACGCCGCGTTCCGCTGAGCACGCACGAAGACTACGAGCCCTACTTGGACCGGATTGCCGCGGGCTCTCCGGCCGTGCTCACGCGAGCTCCCGTGCGTCTGTTCGAGCTCTCCGGCGGCTCCACGGGGGCCGCGAAACGCATTCCCTATACGTCCGCGCTGCAGTCCCAGCTGCGACGCGCCGTGGCGCCCTGGATGTTCGACCTGGTTGGGAACGACCCTCGTCTCCTCGCGGGGCCGTCGTACTGGGCGATCAGCCCCGCGATGCGCACGCCGCAGGACCCGTCCTCGCGCGTCCCCGTGGGCTTCGACGACGACAGCGCCTACCTGGGTGGCGTGTTCAAACATCTGGTCGATGCAACGCTTGCGGTGCCGTCGCACGTGTCACGCATGCGCGACCTCGACACGTTTCGCCACATCACGTTGCTGTACCTGTTGCGGGCCGCCGACCTGCGGCTGGTCTCCGTGTGGCACCCGACGTTTCTCGAGCTGCTGTGGGAGTTCCTCGTGGACCGCTGGGAGCCGCTGCTCACGGACCTCGCATGCGGCGTGCACCACAGAGACCCCGACATACGCGTCAAAGCGGATCCGGCACGCGCGCGTACGCTCGGACGCTTGGGCACACCGACGCCGCAGGCCGTGTGGCCGCATCTCAGACTCATCAGCTGCTGGGGGGACGGGCATGCGCGGATGGCGTTGCGGTCGTTGCAGCGGCGCTTTCCGCATTGCACCATTCAGCCCAAAGGTCTCATCGCCACGGAGGGGATCATCAGCATTCCCTACGCGGGCCGCTGGCCGCTGGCGGTGCGGTCGCATTTTCTGGAGTTCCTGGAGACGGATGGAACGCCGCGCTTCGCCTGGGAGCTGGAGCCGGGCGCGCACTACTCCGTGGTGCTGACCACCGCGGGCGGCTTGTACCGCTACCGACTGCACGATCTCGTCGAGGTCACGGCCTTCCTGCACAACACGCCGTGCGTGCGCTTCCTGCACAAGGAGGACCACGTTTCCGACCTCTACGGCGAGAAGCTGAGCGACGGCTTCGTCGCCGGCGTCGTGCGCGACCTCCTGCACCGCTGGCACACGAACACGCCGTTCGCTCTCCTGGCACCGCGTCGCGTTCCGGAAGCGCGCGACCGCTACGTGCTCTACATCGAGCTCGACGACACGGCCGAGCTGTCGAGCCCGGATGCGGACGCCGATCTCGAACGGGCGCTGCGCGCCGCACCACACTACGCGTACTGCGTCGATCTCGGCCAGCTTGAAGCTGCGTCGGTGTGTCGCGTTCCGCCGGGTGCGTTTCAACGCTACGCGCGCCGCCTCCAGGACCAAGGCCGACGGCTTGGCGACGTCAAACCACAAGCGCTCAGCGCTTTGTGCAACTGGGACGACGCTCTCGGCGTAGACTCGGCGGCCGCGAAAACCAACCTCACGGAACGCTCGGCCGGCTGAGGGCTCACGATCAAAGGCGCGCAAACACGCGGCACCGCCCGCTGGAGGCAAGGTTCTGGCACGACGCGGCGCAAGACGTTGGCTGAAACGCATCGTGATTGCGGGCGCGGTCCTCGCCGTGGTGGGGCTGGTGACGCTGGAAGCCTTGAGCTGGACGGCGAAACGGCGTGGTATCGAGTCGGTCACCCTTCCGCCGGGCAGCGAGATCGCCCGGCTTTCCGCGCAGGCCGACTACGCGGACGCCTACCGATGCGCGGTTCCCGGGAACGCCGTCACCGTCGATCAGCTGATCCCGCCGGGAGAGAACGAGGTCACGAGGACCCAGAACGAAGTGGTTCAGCAGGGTACGGCACCGGGGCTGCGCTATCTCGCGTCCTATGTCGTCGAAGGTGATGGAACGACGCGGCAGGTGACGCTGAGCACTGCGGTCTTCTATGAGTCTCCGCTCGGACGCATCTACTTCACGCCGGTGAAGCACGTGCATCGCAGAGCGGTTCCGTTCGCGCTTTCGTTGTGGTCCGGGCGCTGGGCTTCGACCGACGCGCCGTGAACGAAACAAGTGCGCGAACGACGCTCACATTGGTCGCCGCTCCCGCCACTGGACGCCTCTCAGTCGGTGAGAGTCCGGAGTTCGGCAAACCAGTTGGTGATCACTTCGATTGTCGAGCGCGGTGGGTTCTTGATCATGATGAAGCGCGTGCCGTCCGGCGTGAGGTCGAATTGCCGTGACCAGCGGTATTGGACGAACTCCTCCTCGAACAAGACCTTGCGGTCGACGATGCGGATCGCGGGCGTCGTCTCGATGGAAGCAGCGATCATCTTCAGGCCTTGCACGTAATACAGGGTCCGGCCGTCCGGCGACCACACGGGGCTGTGCCCACCCTGGTTGGAAACCTTGGAACGTGCGCCTGCCACGGGGAAGGAGGTCACGTAGATTTCGTCCGAACCCGAGTAGTTCGAGACGTACGCAATCCACCTGCCGTCGGGAGAGACATCGGGCGCCAGCTCGTCATCCTGACCGTCGAGAAACATCGTGAGGCTTGTCGAATCCGCGACGTCGGCCCACGTGAGCAGATCCATTCCCTTCTCCGGAATCTGCTCACGGAGGACGACGATGTTCTGCGGTGCCCAGTCCATCGTACGCATGTTGTTCTTGGCGTCGAGGAGCAGAGATTCCGGTCGGCTCAGATCGACCGGCACGCCGTAGACGTCGAACGTTTCGCCACGGGTCGAGCCGTAGATCAACTGAGAACCATCGGGACTCCACAGCGGATAGAATCCGCTCTCGGTCAGCAGCGTCGGTGTCTGCGTGCGGAGATCGATCATCCAGATCTGGTATCCGGTTGAAACGGCCACCCGACTGCCATCGGGCGAGATGCGCAGATCGCTGAACGTCGCGAACGGGAGGTCGGACGTAAAGACCGGTTCCATCGTTCCCACGTGATCCACGTAGACCAACGACTGCGTGTCACCCGGGCGCATCGGCAGATAGGCCACCGTTCCATTCGCAGAGACTGCGATCTGCATGCTCGACCGGTCCATGGCCACGCGCTCGAGCGCCGGGACGGGAGCGCCGACGAACTCGAGCTTGCCCAGGTCGAACGCCCCGACCATCGCCCGATCGTCCTGGCGAAACAGGAGATGACCCGTCGGGAGATACTGTGCATCGGATCCAGGCATGCCCAGGTTGTGGATCTCGCCCGTCTCGAGCGCAATCGCGAAGAGCTCGGGCGTACGCTGCGTTCTCGCCTGCGTGTTGCACAACACCAGCCCGGCCTTTGGAAGTGCAAACGGTTCCGCATAGCTGGGCCCGGACTCGGTTGGAACCGGAGTCAGAGGCTCGGGCTCGCCCCCGTTGCCGAAAAGACGCCAGATCCGTCCCTTCTCCGTGTAGTAGATGAAGTCGTCCGTTGCCCAGTGAGCCCCGTTTGCAAACGCTCCGTATCCGGCAAGAGCGCCGATTCGGAC
>JBFJHN010000262.1:0-4981 GCA_041613275.1 Candidatus Krumholzibacteriia bacterium
ACAGACGACGGTGCGGGCACGTCTCTTGCCGTTCGGCGCGGGGTCGGGCCCATACGCCGCGAACCGGAATCCGGAGAACACGCGCATGCCGAAGGCGAAACGCCAAGAGGGACGCCAGGCGATCCCGCAGACGCTCCCGTTGCTGCCGCTGCGGGATGTCGTTGTTTTCCCGCACATGATCGTGCCGCTCGTCGTCGGCCGTCCGGCGTCGATCTCGGCGTTGCAAGAGGCGATGACCGGAGATCGGCTGCTGTTCGTTACGGCGCAGCGTTCCCCCCAGGTTCCGGAGCCCGAAGAAGACGATCTGCACCGTATCGGCGTCGTCGCCAAGGTGTTGCAGCTGCTCCCTCTTCCCGACGGCACGCGCAAGATCCTGCTCGAAGGCGTGGTGCGTGCCCGGCTGTCGCGCGCGGCTTCCGAGCGCGAGACGCAGCACGCCAAGATCCAGCTGCTCGAAGACGTCGAGGCCACCAACTCCGAGATCGAGGCGCTGCAGCGCAACGTCGGCTCGCAGTTCTCCGACTATGTGCAGATGAACCACCGCATCCCGGACGAGATCCTGACCTCGGTGTTGAGCATCGAGCGTCCGACGCAGTTTGCCGACACCGTTGCGGCCCACATCATCGCCAAGGTCCAGGTCAAACAGCAGTTCCTGGACAGCATGGACCTCGCGACCCGCTTCCGCGCTTTGACCCGCGTGCTCAACGAAGAGCTGGAGATCCTGCAGATCGAGCGGCGCATCGAGGGCGAGATCAAGAGCCAGGTGGAGAAGACGCACAAAGAACGCTACCTGACCGAGCGTCTCAAGGCCATTCGCAAGGAGCTCGGCCACGAAGAGACGCGGCGCGGCGACATCGAGGACCTGGCCGAGGCCATCGAGAAGTGCGGTATGAGCAACGAGGCGCGCGACGTCGCCTACAAAGAGTTCAGCCGCCTGACCAAGATGCAGGCGATCTCGCCCGAGGCCGTGGTGGTGCGCACCTACTTGGAGGTGCTCTCGGGATTGCCGTGGAAGAAGTCCACGCGCGACCGGCTGGACCTCTCGCGCGTGCGCGAGCAGCTCGATGCCGACCACTTCGGCCTGGAGCGCGTCAAGGAGCGCATCCTGGAGTACCTGGCCGTGGTCAAGCTGACGCGTTCCATTCGCGGCCCCATCTTGTGCCTCGTCGGACCGCCGGGCGTGGGGAAGACGTCGCTCGGCCGCTCGGTGGCGACCGCGCTCGGGCGCAAGTTCGTGCGCGTGTCTCTGGGCGGGGTACGCGACGAAGCCGAGATCCGCGGTCATCGCCGCACCTACGTGGGCGCCATGCCCGGGCGCATCGTGCAGTCGTTGCGCAAGTGCGGCAGCCGCAATCCCGTGTTTCTGCTCGACGAGATCGACAAGCTGGGCGCCGACTTCCGTGGCGATCCGTCCGCGGCGTTGCTCGAAGCGCTGGATCCCGAGCAGAACAACGCCTTCAGCGATCACTACCTCGAGGTGGGATTCGATCTCTCGAAGGTGCTGTTCATCACCACCGCCAACGTCCTGCACACGGTGCCAGAGGCGCTGCAGGATCGCCTGGAGATCATCCGACTTCCCGGGTATCTGGATCACGAGAAGGTCGAGATCGCGCAGCGCTTCCTGCTGCCCAAGCAGCGCGAGGAGCACGGCCTGGAGCCGGATCACCTCGAGCTGACCAACGAGGCCGTCGAAGACATCATTCACCGCTACACGCGCGAGGCCGGCGTCCGTCATCTGGAACGCGAAATCGGGCGCTTGTGTCGCAAGGTCGCGCGCAGCCTGGCCGAACGCCCCACAGCGGATGTCGGGCGCGCCACGTCGCGCATGCCGGGTGCGGGGCGCACGAAGTCGAGCAAGACCAAGACGCGCACGAAACGCGCGCGCCGCCGCAAGGCGGACGAGAAAACGAGCATGCGCATCGACGCCAGCGACCTCGAACACTGGCTGTCGACGCCGCCATACTCGCGCAGCGAGCTTCCCGAGGAGTTCGAGATCGGCGTGGCCACCGGCCTGGCGCGCACCGCCACGGGCGGCGAGGTGCTGCCGATCGAGGTCACCGTCATGCGCGGCAGCGGGCAGCTCATCCTGACCGGATCCCTGGGCGACGTGATGAAGGAATCGGCGCGCACGGCGCTGTCGTACGTGCGCTCGATCGCGCGCCGACTGCGCATCCGCGCTGGGACGTTCGAGCGCCAGGACGTGCACATCCACGTTCCCGACGGCGCTATCCCCAAGGACGGTCCCAGCGCCGGGATTGCCATCGCGACGGCGCTCGCGTCGCTGGGCGCGCGCGCGCCCGTCGACCCGCGCGTGGCCATGACCGGCGAGATCACGCTGCGCGGCAAGGTGCTGCCCATCGGCGGCCTCAACGAGAAGTGCGTCGCGGCGCTGCGCGCCGGCGTGCACACCGTGCTCGTGCCGCAGGGCAACGCCAAGGACCTCGACGACCTGCCCTCCCACGTGCGCGACTCGCTCCAGATCGTCCTTGTCGAAAAGATGGACGACGTCCTCGACAATGCCCTGAGTCCCGACGGCAAGGCCGCGTCGCGTGCACGCAGCACGGACGACAGCGCCGAGCCCAGCTACACCCACTGACGGCTCAGCCCGGCATTGCACCCCGCCATCCTCGCGTGACCGCTCCCGCAGCGGGAGTCGCCCGAACGTTTTCCACCGCCGCTCGCGCGCCGGGGCGTCGCGGCGGCTGCCGTCGACGCACCGCGTTGCGGAAGGCACGCGCTGCGTTCTCGTGGTTGCGGCGACAGGCTCGATGACGCATCCTGGGGCCGCTTCCAGCAGCCCAGGCCACAGGGGTTCCATTCCGGACGCGGAGGGTCGGCGTGCTTCGCATCGACAGCGTGAGCTTCGTGAGCAGCGCGGCGCACTACGACGAGTGCCCGCGAGAGCGCATCGCCGAGATCGCGGTTTCGGGGCGTTCGAACGTGGGCAAGTCTTCGCTGCTCAACAGCGTGCTCGGGCGCAAGAATCTCGCGCGCGTTTCCAGCACGCCTGGGAAGACGCAGCTCCTCAACTTCTTTCGCGTCAACGATCGTTTCCATATCGTCGACCTACCGGGTTACGGCTTCGCGCGCGTACCATCGGCGGTCGTGCAACGATGGCGGCGCACGATGCAAGGCTACCTGGAGCGCCGCGAACAGTTGTGCGGCGTCATTCAGCTGGTCGATTGCCGGCACGCGCCTTCCGAGCAGGATCGCGAGATGGTAGAGTGGCTGCTCGCCGCGCGGCTGCCGTTCTGTCTGGTCCCGACGAAGATGGACAAGCTCAAGCGCGGCGAACGCAAGGGCGCCCTACGACGCTTGCTCGACGCGCTCGAACTCCCGTCGGACTTGGCTCTCATCCCGTACTCCAGCGTCGATGGCGAGGGACGCAAGGAGCTTCTCGCCTGGGTCGAGCACACGTTGCAGACGCAGCGCGCGGGCGTGTCGCGCTCGGAAGGAACGGAGCACGAAGGATGAAGACGCGTCTGTTCACCCCCGGCCCCACTCCGGTCCCCGAAGACGTCACGCTCGCGATGGCCGCGCCGCTGCCGCACCACCGTACGCCCGAGTTTCGCGACGTCATGCTGCGCACGTCCGAGCTGCTGCGGCAGGTGTTCCGCACGCAGGATCCGGTGGTCACGCTGACCGCCAGCGGCACCGGCGCCATGGAGGCCGCCGTCGTCAACCTCACCGACGCGGGTGAGAAGGTTCTGTCGGTGAACGGCGGCAAGTTCGGCGAGCGTTGGGGCAAGCTGCTGCGCGCCTACGGGCGCGACGTGCACGAAATCGAGGTGACGTGGGGCCAGCCCATCACACCCGAGGAGGTCGACGCGGGCCTGCAGCGAAGCGGCGCCCGCGCCGCGTTCGTAACGCATTCTGAAACGTCGACGGGCGCGCTTTGCGACCTGCAGCAGATCGCCAAGGTGGCGCGCGATCGCGACGTGCTGCTCGTCGTCGACGCCATCACCTCGGTGGGCGCGCACGTGCTGGAAACCCAGACGTGGGGAATCGACTGCGTCATCGGCGGGAGCCAGAAGGCGTTCATGATGCCTCCCGGTCTGGCTTTTTTGAGCCTGAGCGCCGCCGCGCGCGCGCGACTGCAGCAGACGAAATCGCCGCGCTTCTACTTCGACCTCGGTCCCGCCGTCGCCGGCACCGCCAAAGGCACGACGCCGTGGACGCCGGCCATCAGCCTGGTGCTCGGTCTGCGCCGCGCGTGCGAGCGCATCGTGGAAGAAGGGCTGGAGAACGTCTGGCGCCGCCATCAGCTCCTGGCCGACGCCGTACGCGCGGGCACCGCGGCGCTGGGGCTGTCGCCGGTGTCGTCGCGTCCGAGCAACGCCGTGACCGCGGTGTACACGCCCGAGTCGGTGTCGGCCGATGGTGTGCGCGAGACCGTCTGGCGCAGGTTCGGCATCAAGCTGGCGGGCGGCCAGGAGAGCCTCGCCGGACGCATCGTGCGCATCGGCCACCTGGGTGACTATGACGCTGCCGATGTCCTGCAGGTGCTCGCCGTGCTGGAATACGCGCTGCGCGAGCACGGGCAGCGCACGACGCCCGGCGCCGCCATCAGCGCCGCCAGCCCCTTCCTCGCACAGCTGAAGGGGGCGCCGTGAGCGGCGAACGCACGGCGCGCGTCCTCGTTCCCACGCATGTCGCAAGCCAGGTGCTGGACGTCCTGCGCGAGTATCCTGGCCTCGAGGTGGAGTCGCCCGGCGATCTCGATGCCGGCACGCTGGCCGCACGACTTCCCGAGTTCGACGGCGTCGTCATCCGCAGCAACAACAAGATCACCGGCGCGATGATCGACGCAGCGCCACGCCTGCGCGTCATCGGCCGGGCCGGCACCGGGCTCGACAACGTCGACGTGGCTGCGGCCACGCGCCGCGGCGTCGTCGTGATGAACACGCCGGGCGTCAACGCCATCTCCACCGCCGAGCACACCGTGTCCATGCTGCTGGCGCTCGCGCGCCGCATCCCCGCA
>JBFJHN010000263.1:0-4979 GCA_041613275.1 Candidatus Krumholzibacteriia bacterium
CGTGGCGCCGTACGTGCTCGACGCGCGACTGTGCATCTCGTATCTGACGATCGAGCTGCGCGGCCCCATCCCGCGCGAGCTACGCCCGCTCATCGGCAACCGCATCTTCGGCTGCGACGACTGCCAGGACGTGTGCCCCTGGAACTCGTTCGCGCGTGTCACGCCGCTCGAGGCGTTCGCGCCGCGCGAAGGCGCCCTGAACCCGTGGCTCGTGGACCTCATGCGCATGACGCGCAGCGAGTGGAACCGTCGCTTCAAGAAGACCGCTGTCCGCCGCGCGCATTACGAAGGCTTTCTGCGTAACGTCGCCGTGGCGCTGGGGAACTGGGGGCACGCCGACGCCGAGCCCGTTCTGCTCGAACGCCTGGACGACGCTCACTCTCTGGTGCGCGGTCACGTGGCGTGGGCGCTGGGGCGCGTGGGCACGACGACGGCGATCGAAGCCCTGCAGCATCGGCGCGCTGCTGAGGACGACGCCTGGGTGCGCGAGGAAATCGAAGCAGCTCTGCGCGACGCACATCCCGGTGCCGCCGTCGTCGATAGCAGTTCGATGGGCAACGAGAGGCCTGCACACGGCGCCGACAGCAGCTCGCATGCTCGCGCGGTGCCCGAGACGCGTCGCCACGACGCGCATCCGGACACGGGAGGTGCACGTGCCTGAACGGCCGCGCCACCCGCTGCCGCGCGATGCTGTGAGCATGGAGCTTTCGCCCGCGGTCATGCGCCACATGACCGACCTGTGCGCGAAGCAGGCCATCGATTACATCGAGTCCTTGGAAGAGCGTCCCTCGTGGGATCTCGAAGGCGTTCGCGA
The DNA here is from genome assembly GCA_041613275.1 of Candidatus Krumholzibacteriia bacterium. Taxonomy (GTDB): domain Bacteria; phylum Krumholzibacteriota; class Krumholzibacteriia; genus JBFJHN01. Next base: position 815 of record JBFJHN010000263.1, read on the forward strand.
CGTGGCTGCGCGCTTTCGCGAGCCGGCGCCCGAGCATCCCGTGCCGTTCGAAGATCTGCTGCCCGACATCGACGCCGGCGCCGAGAAGACGTTCGGCACCGGAGGGCCCGGTTATCTGGCGTTCATTCCGGGCGGCGGCCTGTTTCCCAGCGCTCTGGCCGAGTATCTCGCGCACGCGTACAACCGGTACGTGGGCGTGTGGAACCCCGCGCCCGCGTTCGTGCAGCTCGAGCTCACCGCCATCGACTGGATCCGCGAGCTCGTCGGCTACCCGGCGGGGTCGCAGGGTCTCCTGACCAGCGGGGGCTCGCTGTCCAACCTCATTGCGCTGGTCACGGCCCGTCGCAACCGGCTTCCCGAGAACTTTCTCGACGCCACGATCTACGCTTCGATCGACACGCATCACTGCGTGACGAAGTCGGCCTTCCTGGCCGGCTTTCCCGAAGCCAACGTGCGCCGCATCGCCGTGGACGCGCGTCGGCGCATGGATGTCGAGGCGCTGAAGGCCGCCATTGCCGCCGATCGCGCCGCCGGCAAGCGACCGTTCCTCGTGGTCTCCAACGCCGGCACGACGAACACGGGCGCCATCGATCCAACGCCGGAGATCGCCGACGTCTGCGACGAGCACGACCTGTGGCTGCACGTCGACGCCGCCTACGGCGGCTTCTTCCGGATGGTCGATGGCGGGCGCGCGCTGCTGCCCGGTCTCGAGCGTGCCGACTCGCTGGTGCTCGACCCGCACAAGGGGCTGTTCCTGCCCTACGGAACCGGCTGTCTGCTCGTGCGCGACCCCGACGCGCTGCGGCGTGCACACCAGACCAGCGCCGACTACATGCAGGATCTCAAGCTGCCCGAAGGCACGGTCAACTTTTCGGACATCTCTCCCGAGCTGTCGCGCGATTTTCGGGGCCTGCGCGTGTGGCTGCCGTTCAAGCTGTTCGGCGTCGAAGCCTTCCGCGACAACCTGCGCGAGAAGCTCGAGCTCACGCGCTGGGCGTGGAACGAGCTGCGCGATACACCGGGCTTCGAATGCGTCGACGAGCCGCAGCTGAGCGTGCTGCCGTTCCGCTATCGGCCCGCAAGCGGCGACGTCAACGACTTCAACCGCCGGCTCATCCAACGCGTCAACGACAAGCGCCGCGTCTTCCTCACCAGCACGCTCCTGCAAGGGGAGTTCGTCCTGCGCATCTGCGTGCTGAGCTTCCGCACGCACGGCCGACACGTGCAGGCCGCCGTGGAAGACATCGTTACCGCCGCCGCCGAGCTCGAAGCCGAGAGCGCGCGCGAAACGGAGGGAACCCGGTGAGCGCACCCGAGCGCATCCCGCTGCCCTGGTGCCGCAACTGCCTGGTGTGCGGCGAGGACAATCCCATCGGTCTGCGTGCACGCTGCTACAAGGTGGGCGACACGGTCGAGCTCTCCTGGACCACGCGCATCGAGCACTCGGGTTGGAGCAACGTCATGCACGGCGGCTTCATCGCGACCGTCCTCGACGAGGTCATGACCTGGGCCGCGATCCTGGGCAGCGAAAAGCCGTGCTACGCCGCCGACTTCAACGTGCGCATGCAGGAGACGCTGCCCGCCGGCATCGACTGCGTCGCGCGCGGACGCCTGGTGCAAGCCCGGCGCCGCGTGTTCGACGTGGAGGGCACGCTGCAAGACGCCGAGGGTCGCACCTATGCGCACGCACACGGTCGTTACATGCGCGTCCCTGTGGAGCGCGTGTCGCACCTGCGCGACGAGTTCATCAGCACGCCGGAATGCCTGGACCTGCGGCACATCTTCGGGGCGACCGCTTCGCGCTGAGCCCGCGCGTCGCGGCAAACGAGCCGCCTGCCGGTGATCGGTCTTGCGAAATGGCTCCTCGGACGCTTTCTTTCCGGAGGGACGCCGGCCCATCCCGCCGCCCAGCTGCCATTCGGACGAATCGACGACGACACGGACCCTTCAAAGGGGGGGCTGGATGCGCACTCGAAAACTTGCGGGCATGCTCGTCTCGGCGTGGACGATTCTTTGGAGCTTTGGGTGCGGCGATGAACGCCGCGCGCCCGAGCCAGATCCGGTCGGGAACCCACCCAGCGCGCGTATCCTGGGCTTCGACGTCGCTGGCATCGACCTGGGTCCCTGTGCGGCCGCCCTGTGCACCATCCCGAACCTCACCGACTTCGAGTTCCGCATGACGGGGCAGGCCGAGGCCATAGAGATCACCGGGTTCCAATGGCGTCTCTACCCGTGGCGCAGCACACCCGGAAACTGGCGACCGTTCGAAGACGACGAGGCCTTCGCCGTCGCCCGTGACACGACGGCACTGGGGTGTGAGGACCCGCCCTGCTCGGAACCGGACACCTTGTGGAGCGTCTCGGGCGATGTGTTCACCGTGCACCAGCGCAATCGCCCTGCGAAGCCGCTCGAGGATGGCGTGTGGACGCTCGAGGTGCGCGTACGCGACGCGGCCGATCGCGTCTCCCCCATCGAGGCCCGTGATTTCGTCATCAACTTCGATCCGCATACCGAGCTCTTCGCGGTTCCGGAGTGCGATTGTCCGCAGCCTCCGCCCGATTGTGATCCAGATGCGCGCGTTCCCGCCGGCTGGGTAACCGGGATCGGCGAAGTCGACTTCCTCCCGGAGGACTGGCTGCTGTTCTGCGACGGGGACACGTTGCCGAACCGGAGCACGGTGCGTTTCTATGCAGGCGGACGAGACGATCCTCGGGATGCACCGGTGGACCCGTCCAGCGGGCTCGCCGACGTGGAACTCGTTTACCTCTACGTGCCCTACCCGCCGCATGTCGGCGAGGGCGGTTTCGTGCCGTATTCGGATCCCCCGAGCTCGAGCGAGCTGCACGAGCTTCCCCCGGGTTGGGGCACGTTCTTCGGCGCCACGGTGGCGTGGAAGACTTGCCCGTTCGACTACGAATTCGTAGCCAAGGCTCGCGACGAAGCAGGACGACGCGATGGACGTGGCGCGAGAATCCAGTGGGTTGTCGGTGCCCCACCGGTGATCTCTGCGCTCGAGGTACCTCGCACGATCGTGTTCGTCCCCACGTGCCCTCCGACGCTTCCAGTGTGCCCCGATGTGCAGTCGAACACGTTCGGGCCGGACACGCTGGTCGTCTTCGGCGAGCATGTGCCGGAGTCCTCGGAGCCACCGTGGCATACGCCATACGGAATCGGACGCAACATCGTTCGCTGGCCCATTCGAGCCTTGGGTCACGACGATCCGCGCGACCGCAATCCGGTGGGTGGACCGGCCTACTACAGCGACGAAGACGAGGGGCGCATCCGCTCGTGGCAGTTCGCGTTCGATTGCGTCACGAGCGGCTGCGAAGATGTCCCGTTCCAAGGCGAGGACGTTTGGATCCCGCACGAGCGCAACGGTGATCCGCCCAGCCAGCAGGTGTTTGACCGGCCCCTGACACTGACCGTTCCTCTGGACACGCTGTGCGTGGCCGAGCCGTGCTCGACCGGCGGCTTCACGGTCGGCATGCCTGCTCTGTGGGTGCGCTCGGGAACGTCACGTTTCACGTTGCGGGCAAAGGACGCCGACTTCATCGGCGGCAGGTGCGAGCAGCCGTGCGATCTGGGAGCCAACGCAGAGTCCTGCGCGGTATGGAATCCAGGAAGGCGCTCACGCACGCATGTGGCGGAGACCACGTGGCTTCTGTACCACGAGGTGCGCCCGCGTCGCCTCCGCAAGCCGCGCTGACGCTCAACCCTCGAGATTGATCTGCACGCCTTTGTTCTGCTCGTCGTCGATCAGCTGCTCGATCGAGTCCACCAGATACTCGGCGGGCGTGGTGGGCAGCGTGGCGACCAAGCGCTCGCGATACGGCTCGAGAGCCATCCGCCAGGCCTCGGGGAACTGCTCGCCGCGGTACGGAAAGCCGCCGGGACCCTCGCGCGCGGCGCGAACGACCTCCTTGAGCTCTGCGAGACGGGCGTCTTCCGCGGCGGTGCGGTCGGTCTTTTCTTCCAAGGCACTGCGCAGGTTGCGCAGCTGGCGTACGAAAGTGCGCCGGTACTCGGTGCGGAACTCCTCGGGCACTTCTTCCATGTCGTGCTCGATGAACCAGTCGTCCCCGAGCTGTTCGAGCGCGTCCCACTCCAGCCACGAGTACACCATCAAGCTGTACAGATACGTGTACTCGCCTTCGCCCATGCCCTC
>JBFJHN010000264.1:0-4977 GCA_041613275.1 Candidatus Krumholzibacteriia bacterium
CCGCCGCCAGACCCCGGATGTTTTCCAACGAGGTTGGGCCGGACGAATGATCAAACGGTTCCGCCGCCAGACCCCGGATGTTTTCCAACGAGGGTCGGGCCGGGTGAGTGATCAAATTGTTCCGCCACCAGAACCCGGATGTTTTCCACCCGCGGTGTGGGTGGAGCAGCCGAAGCTGGTTGGGGGTGACCCGACAACGGTCGAGGATGGCATCGGGTCGGAGCGGTCGGCGGCGCTCGGGAGTCGTAGTCCAAGAACAAGAACCGGCGGCCGCACGCGACAAGCCCTGTCGAGGTCGGACTTTGTCGCGAGACGACCGCCAGCTTCGTGTCGCAGGACGAGGGGACGTCCTGCGCACGCTCAGATCGAGAACCAGTACGTGAGCTTCGCGAGGAACGTGTCCTCCGGCTCGACGTCGAACAAGTTGCCGAACTCGAGATCGGCGTTGAACGAATCGGGGTTGAGATTGCGCCGCAGGCTGTTGTTGCGTGCGTGTGTCCACACCAGGAACAGCGTGCTGCCGGGGCGGTACTCCCAACGGTAGACCAGGTTCAGGTTGACCGAAGCACGATTGAAGTCGGCACCCGATGGATCGAAGCCGGGGGCCGAGAATGGCGTGAAATCGTATGTGTCCGGCTGGACGAGCTCGCGCGCGTTGCCGTACGTGCCCACGGTGAGGAAAGGCTGCACGTAGAGCTCGAGCGACTGGTTGCGGTTGAACAACACGTCGGTGCGCAGCGTGATGTCGAACGTGCGTGTGTCGAGCTCGCCGAACACGTAGCTCGTGCCGCCGATGCCCACGCCGCCGGCGGGCGTGACGAAGTTCGCGCCGCTCTGCAGGCTCTCGTCGAAGTTCCACGAGCCGATGTGCTGCGCATCGCGGTGGGAGTCGGCGAAGCTGACCTCGAGACTGTGCGAGAGGTTGGTCGCCTGGTTCCAGTCGACGCCGACTTCGTAGTAGTTGGTGCGTCGGCCCTCGACGCTCCACCAGGCTTCGGTGAACAGCTCGAACTGGAACTTCTTGCGGGAATCGGTATCGAATCCCCACCAGACGCCACCGCGCGCCGGGTTTGTCATCAACGGACCGCCGCGCGTTTCGAACCGCGACGTGCCCGTGGCGTCGCCCCAGACGCCCCACCACGTCGACCAGTAGTTGCGGAACTGCGTCCACGCGTTGATGTTGCCGCCGGTGTTCTGATGGTGGCCACGATCGTACGACCACAGAACGTTGCCCGCGTCGTCGCGCACGGTGCGGCCGGCGTAGAGCGTGCTCGACCAGAAGTTGAGATTGATGTTGCCCTGATTGATCAACGACTTGCCGTCGCCGTTCAGGCGGCGCTGCAGCCAGAAGCCGCCCGTGACCTCGTCGGGCGCACCCAGAAAGCCCAGGTCGTTGAGCCGCAGGCGGTCGCCCTCCCATCGGCCCCACAGCCCGCCGCGGTTGTTGCCGCCCAGCTTGCGCACGTCGAGCGCGCCGCCGGTCCCGTAGATCTTCGACGGCCGCGCTTCACCGATCGACGTGGACGGCTGCACGATCGAGCCCACGAACGAGCCCTGCACGTTGTAGTCGCGGTCGTGGAAGTTCATGTCGAAGTCCACACCGGTCGTGTAGGCGTCGCGCCGCTCTGCAAGATCGTTGGTCAGATCGGAACCCGGACGAATGGCCGCCGTCTGCATGAGGTTGATGCGGTGCGCGCCATCCATGAACTCCTTGCCGACGCGGCCCACGAAGTACTGCGACCCGAGCGCTCCATTCTTGAACGGATTGTGCCCCTGGCCCTCGCTGGTGATGTCGGTGGCCGCGTACAGGCCGGCGACCGAAATGCCGTGCACCGTCTTGCCGGTCAGCTTGCTGGCGAAACGAATGCGCGAGTTCTCGCCGGCCTCGGTGCCGATGCGCCGCGAGTAGAACAAGTTGAAGTCCGGGTGCTGGAAGAACCGCGCACCCTCGATGAAGAACGGGCGTTTCTCGGAGAAGAAGGTCTCGAACGGCGACAGGTTGAGCACCGCGGGGTCTGCCTCGACCTGGCCGAAGTCCGGCTGCACCGTTGCGTTCAGCGTCAGATCGGCGGTCACGCCGTACTTGATGTCCGCCCCGAAGTTGCCGGCGCCGCCCATCGACGCGGAGCCGACCTCGTTCTCCGCGCGCGATACGAAGTACGGCACCACCTCGAGCTGCCGCGGTGGACGCACGCCCTCGATGCCGGTCACGGTGCCAAAGCGGCTGACGAAGCCGCGCGTCTCGCGGTCCCAAACCACCCAGCCGTTGTCCTCGCCGCGTCCCTGCATCCAGCGATAGACTTGCAAACCCCAGGTCATGGACTCCTGCGGCCGATAACGAATGGACGAGAACGGCACGCGCATCTCGACGAACCAGCCTTCGTCGTTGCGATGCGTCTCCGCCTGCCACACCGCGTCCCAGTCGCGATCCGTATTGCCGTCTTCGTAGACGTACTGATCTTGGAGTACGCCATCCGGGTTCACGCGGAAGTTGTAGCCGGTCGTCTTGTCCAGATACGGATCGATGTAGATGCTCACGAGATCCGAGTCGTCGATGCGATCGCGACGCGTGAGCGTGCTGGACGTGAGGTTTGGATCCTTCTCGAAGCACGCGACCGCGAAATAGACCGCGTCCTCGTCGTAGGCCACCTTGAAGACGGTCTCTTCCGTCGGAGATCCGCCGCGATCCGGCTCGTGCATCGAGAAGCCGGTGCCGGCATGGGCGCGCTGCCACACGGGATCATTCAGGATGCCGTCGACGCGGATGGGCTCTTCGTCGACGCGCGCGGCGCGGATCGTCGGAACCGCCGTCTTGCGTCCGTTGGCGCTGATCGGATACGTGCTGCCCTCGCCGTTGGGATCGAATCCGGTGACGGCGACCGCCGGCGAAACGAGGACCGATGAAACGAGGACCGATGAGGCGAGAATCGAGAAGGCGAGGATCCGAGTCGCGAGCGTCCCTGCCAAGTTGCGTGCGCCGCCGCCGCGGGGGTGGTGCCAACCCATGGTTTACGGCCTCCTCTGTCCCCTGCGGAGGACGGGCTTCTTCGTGAACGGAAATGGGGTGGGGATTCGCCAGCGACATGCTCTCGTACGCAGGGGCCCCCGCCCGGGTTTCCTTTTTTGACGATCTGCGTCCCCGACCCCTCGGGCCCGCCGCGATCTCCAGACGACCCGGGCGCTCGCGCCCCGTCGGCCGCCGTGTCAGACTCGAAGCCGGTCATGCCCTCTCGTCGGTTCTCTTCCTGAGACACCCCGTGGCGGTGCCGGGTTGCAGGGGCATGCCGGGTCGCCGCGGCGCGAACGCGGGCAACCCTACGCGGCGGCCGTGTGTCCAACAATCAACAGGAGCTCGGGACCCGGAGGCGCCGGTGGACGACCAACAGTGCATCGACGGCATCCTCCGGGGGGACGCGGCCGCCGAGCGCGCCTTCTACGACGAGCACGTCGAGCGTGTCTACCGGCTGGCGTTCCGCATGACGGGAGATGAGAGCATGGCCCAGGAGTACACGCAGGACACGTTCATTCGCGCCTTCGACCGCCTGGCGTCGTTCCGGCGCGAGTCCGCGCTCTCCACCTGGCTGCACACGATCACGATGTCCGTGGTCTTGAACGGGCTGCGCAAGGTGCGCCGCATGCGTGCGCGCGAAACGGATCTCGACGCCGCGGCCCACGTGCCGCGCGAGCGCCCGAGCAGTGATCCGGTGCTGCGCCGGCGCCTGCACGCCGCGATCGACGGCTTGGGAGACGAGCAGCGCGCCGTCGTCGTCCTGCACGATGTGGAGGGTCTCAAGCACCAGGAGATCGCCCAGATCCTGGAGATCCCCGTGGGCACCTCCAAGGCGCGACTGTCACGAGCGCGCGCCGCTCTGCGCGAACAGCTGGGTTCGCTGGCATCGGAGTCCTCATGAGCACGCACGACCGCTTCGAAGAGCTGCTGTCCGAGCACGCACCTTCGTACCGCGAGCCGGACACCATCCCACGCGAGGCCATGTGGCAGCGCATCCGCGACGCGCGCGACGAGTCGCGCCAGCGCGAGCGCGCGGGCGCGGTCGTGACACCGCTCCGACAGCCACGACGCTGGCTGCAGGGCGTCGCCGCAGCCGCCGCACTGCTGCTGCTCGGCGTGGCCATCGGCCGCTACACCGCGGGAACGCAGAACGGCGCGCTCCCCGGACGGACGACCGACCTCGCCCAGGACGTGCCGCAGGCGCCCGGTTCGACCGACGCGGTGTCCGGTGCGGCGGACGCGGTGCCGGGTCGAACGCCGGCCACGGCCTCGGCCTCGTACCGCATGGCGGCGACGGAGTACTTCGGGCGCGTCGAGGTTCTGCTGACGCAGTTCGGTGAGAACGCGGACGCGGACGACGAGGTCATGGACTGGTCGCGCTCCCTCTTGGCCGATACGCGAATGCTGTTGAACTCGCCTGCAGGGATCGATCCCGAGTATCGCACCCTGCTCGCAGACCTGGAGCTGGTGCTGGCGCAGATCGTACGCGCGGCGGGACGTCGCAATCAGGAGGAACGACGTTGGGTTGCCGATGGAATGCAAGAGCGCAGCGTCCTGGAGCGCTTGCGCATGCTCAAGCCCGCGGGCGCGGGAACGTGAGGAGAACGACCATGAAACGGATGGGGATCTGGAGCGTCGCGACTGCGGGGGTCGTCACCGCAACGGTGTGCGCGGCATGGACGCAGGAAAACACGACGACGCGCGACATGCTGGCCAGCGACATCGTGTCGACGACAGGTCACGCAACCGAAGCACGCGACACGCAAGCCGACGAAGTGCGTATGGCGCTTCTGTCCGAGTTCACCTTTACGCGCAGCGAAGAGACCGCCGAGCGCATGCTGGCGCTCGCGAACGAGCTCAACGACCCCGACGATCCGGCCTACGACTCCTACCGCGAGGCGCGCCAGGAGCTCACGCGCGCGCGCTATCGCCGCGCGCTGCGCATGATGGAGCGCATCCACGAGCGC
>JBFJHN010000265.1:0-4973 GCA_041613275.1 Candidatus Krumholzibacteriia bacterium
CGCGCTCGTCGCAGGGGCAGAACGTGCCGTGATCCTCGATCTTCAGTTGCCCTCGAACGGTGTCGACGACGACGTGCTCGAGGCACTGCGAATCGAGAATGCCGGCACCGCGACCGCCTCCGACGTCGCGCGCATGCAGCTGTGCATCGACGACGGTGACGGCGTCCTCAGCGCCGCGGATTCGCTCTTGGCCGACTTGACGCCCACGACGCAGCGGGAATGGAGCGTAGGCGGTCTCTCACACGTCCTGTCGTTCTCCGACTCCGGCCGCCGGTTCTTCGTCACCATCGACGTGTCGGAATCGCCGCAGAGCGGTGCAACGTTCCAGGCACGCGTTCCGGTCAACGGGGTGACGGTCGCAAGCGGGAACGATGGACCGATCGACAGAGCGTTGTTTGGCGGCAGCCAGTTCGTCCTTTCCGTTCCGAATCGCGTCACGTGGATCGCAGGCATTGCGGACGACCGCGTCGTGCGCCCCGATGTCACGCGCACCCCCGTTCTGATTCTCGAGCTCTTCAACGGATACGCGAGCGCACGCACGCTCAACTCGATCCTCGTCACGCTCACCGGGACGGCCACCGAAGACGAGTACAGCACCTGGGCGCTGTATCCCGACGACAACGGCAACGGAGCGCTCGATCCGGACGAAACCGCGCTCGCGGCCGGGTCGCCCCAGGACGGGGTCGTGCGTTTCGAGGGCTTCGCTCACGTCTTGCCGGCGCAGCAGCAGAAGCGCCTGCTGGTCACGTACTCGCTATTGCCGAGCGCGGCGCGCGATGCCTCGATCGTCGACGCCGTGATTGCGGATGCCGGTGCGCTGCGTTTCGACGATGAAGTCACGTCGTCCGCGGGCCAGTTCCCTTTGGACTCACCCGGTGTGGACACCGTGGACGGCTTCATCGAGAGCCAAACGACGAACAACGTCGTCGTTTCCCGAACCCTGGGTGGCGGGGAAACCGACGTCCTGGTCCTCGATATCGTGCTGCCTTCCAACGGCTGGGATGGTGACACGCTGACGGAGGTGGCGCTCGAGCACGTCAATCCCGTGAACGCAGCGGTGCTGGGACAGGATCTCGGTCGCCTGCGCCTGTGGCGCGAGACCGATCCGGTGACGGCACCCGGTGGCTTCGACCCCGCAGCGGATGTATTCGTAGCCGACGCCGTGTCACAGGGAAGCGGCTTCGTCTTTGCCGGTCTTACGCAGCCGATAGCCCACGGCGGGCACCGCTTCTACGTGAGCGTCGACGCGACAGCGGCGCCGACGCAGGGCCGGAATCTGCAACTGCGTATTCCCACTCTCGGCGTGCAGATGGTGTCCGCCAACGATGGCCCGGTTGACAACCCGGTCGTCGGAATCGCGAACCATACGTTCTCGGCCAGCGACCTGCTCGTGAGCGTGCTGCCGTCCACGGATGTGGCAAGTCGGGGGCAACAGATCGACGTCGTGCTCGAAGTTCGCAATCAAAGTACCGCCGCTGTCGACAGCATCGTGCCGTTGTCGTTGGACGTGGACCCTGTCGGCGCCGCAACGCTGGTGAGCGGCCCGCAACCGGCAATTCTCTCGCTGGCGCCGGATGCCAGCGGAACGCTCACGCACACGTTCCAGCTCGAGCAGTCGGGCGAGGTCCGGTTCTCCGCGCGTGCTGCGCGTTCCGACGGAACGTCGTCGAGCGACGTCGCGACGAGTGCACCGGTGCGCGTGTTCGAGCCGCCGACGGGCCTCGAGCTGCAGCTGCTCTCCAACCTGCCGCCCTCCGTGAATCGCGGTCAATCCGTCACACCGCTCGTGTGGAAGTTCGAGCATCCCGACGCCGATCCCAACGCAGCCGACATCCGCATCGACGAGCTGCGCGTCGTCGTGGAGGACGCCAACGGCAACCCGCAACTGGCGACGGACGTGTTCTCGCGCCTCGTGGTCCGGACCGGCGGACTCGTGCACGCGAGCACCGACTCCGTGCCAGCGGGCAGCGAGATCAGGCTGAGCCTGGCGCCCGCCGTCGTTCTACGCGGCGGGGAGAGCATCGACGTGCCGCTCGGTGTCACCATCGCAGCGCAGGCCGCGGCCGAAGACTTCCAGCTGCGACTGGAGAGCGTCGCAGCGATCGTGGCCGTCGACGCGAACAGCGCCTTGCCGGTCACCGTGAGCGCTAGTCTTCCCTGGACGACGGAACCGTCCATCATTCACACGCGCGCCACCGACGTCACGATGACAGCCACGCGTACCCTCCCGCCGTTCGCGAACCGCGGCCAGATCGACGTTCCTGCCGGCACGCTGACCTTTTCCCTGCCGGGTCAGGCAGGCGAGCAGGAGGCGCGTGTCTTCGAAGTGGAGCTTGCGCTCGAGGACTCGAGCGGCGCTCCCATCGTACCTGCGGATCTGCTGTCACGAGCGCGCGTGCGCAGCGGCGGAGCCGTACTCGTCGAAATCACGGATCTTGCAGTCAGCGGCAATCGTGTCGCGCTTGCGCTCGAGATTCCAAAGGTCGTCGCGTCGGGTGCGCCGGAAGCGCTGCAGGTCCTATTCGACCTCCGACCGGATACCGACGTCGGCGTCTTCAACGTCGTCCTGACGGATGCGTCCGCACTCCAGGTCCGCGATGCGACCAGCGGTGAGCCCGTATCCGTGCAGATAGCGACTCCGGAAAGCTTCCCGTGGCGGCAAGGTCCCACGACTCTCCAGACGCAAGCGACAAGTGTCGAATTACAAACGACTTCGCGCACTCCTTCGAGCAGCTTCCCGAACGCCCAAGAGCTCCCCGTGGCCGACGTCTTGCTAAATCGAAGCTTGGATCCACCCGGAAGTGCCGATGTCGAGCTCGTCAGCGTCACCTTCTGGACGCTCGGCGAGACGGGAGACGTGCTCGTTCCAGCAACCGTGTTGTCGAGCGCACGGCTGCTGTTGAACGGGGTCGTCGTCGACGCGAGCGGCGCGCCACCACTGCAGCCCGCGGGGATGACCTTGACGCTTGCCTCACCGCTTCGGATTCCGTCCGGTTCGAACCTCAACTTGCACCTGCAAGTGAATCTCGCGCCGAGCGTTTCGGAGCCTTGGCTTCGGTTCGCATTGGAGCCGAGCTCCTTCGAGCTGCGTGATGCCAACGACAGCGCTCGCTCGCTCGTTGCTACCGGAGAACTTCCGTTTGCGACCAACCTCCTCCGTATCGTCGCCCAACCGGCTGGCGTCGCCCTCGGTGCGGCGGCGGATCCGCCTGCGAACATCGCACGCGGGGGAACGACAGAGCTTCTGACCGTTCGCACGCTGCATCCCGGCGTCACGAACGAGTCGGCACTGCAACCGCGCAGCCTCGTCATCGCTCTGCGCGACGTGGAAGGCGCGCCGCTTGACGTCAGTGCTCTCGCGTCTGCAGCGAGATTGCGCCTCGATGGCGCCTCGTACGAGGCAACGCTCGGCGCCGATAGCCTGGTGTTCGACATCGGCGCAGTCGCCGAGCTGCAGCCGGGTCAGCTCCATGACTTCCGTCTCGAGTTCGACGTGCTCGCGGCTCCGCGCGTCGACGACTTCCGCTTGGCCTTGTTCGCGAGCGGTATCGACGCCATCGCAGGAAGCGCCCCGCTTCCCGGCGTCCCCCTCCAAGGCCAGAGCCTGCCGTGGGTTTCGCCGACGATTCACGTGACGCCGAACAACCTGCACACGAGCTTCCGCAGCTATCCCAACCCGTTCGTTCCGTCGGAGCACGGCAGCTGCAGCATCACGTTCTTCCTGGCTGCGGACGCCAACGTGACCGCTGAGATCTACACGCTGGACGGCGACCGGGTGGCGACGCTCATGCAAGGGCAGCGCATGAAGGCGGGCCTCCATGACGGCGTCGCATGGGACGGGCGCAACGGACGCGGCGAGATGGTGCGCAGCGGAACGTACTTGCTGCGACTCGCCGTGCAAGGACCGGGCGGCGGGGAGATCATCCGGCGGCTGGCGGTGATGCGATGAGATCCCGCGTACTTGCATGGCTCGCGCTCACGCTCCTGTATTCGGCCGCCGCGCACGGCGTGGACGGGGGAACACAAAGCCCGTTCATGATTGGCGTGGGTGCCCGCGAGCAGAGCCTGGGTCGTACGGGTGTCGCGTACTCACTCGGATCCGACGCGCTGTTCTGGAACCCGGCCCGATTGGCGGCGGTCGAGCGGCCGGAGTTATCGCTGTATCGCACGAAGTTGTTCGTCGACGACACCTCGTACCTGGCCGGCTTCACCACGTATCCGACGCTCGATTTCGGCACGTTCGCCGTCGGCTTCCAGCGCATCAGCTCCACTGGGATCGAGCGCGTCGACGAGCGCAATCGCCTGCTCGGGAGCTTCGACACTGGCGAGTCCAACTTGCTCATCGGCTACGGGCGTCCAGTCGGCTCGTTGGTTTCTCTGGGTGGAACGCTGCGCATTGCGCAGCAGTCGGTGGACATCGAAAGCGACGTCGGCGTCGGGCTCGACTTCGGTGTGGCCATGCAGCGTCGCTTCGAGAATCCCGTCATCGATTGGGCCGGATTCGGCGCCAACTTGCAGAACCTCATCGAGCCGCGTCTCAAGCTGAGCCAGGATGAGGTCGCTGATCCGCGCAGCTTCAAGATCGGCGCGGCGTTTACGGGGCGCCGACCACAGAATCGACTCTCGTGGATCGCGGCGTTCGACCTCGATCTTCCCAGCACCGCCGATGCTCGTGCAGGTCTGGGTGTCGGTGTCACCTACGACGACATGGTCTCGTTGCGCGCCGGCGTCGACGACGCGCACGCCACGTTCGGTTTTGGGATCGCCTACCGGAACGTGCGCTTTGACTATGCGTTGCGCTCCGACGACGCTTTGTCGCGGAACGACCGTTTCACGCTGGCCGTCCACTTCGGGATCAGCTTGGCGGCGCGGCGTGAGGCACGCTTCGAGGCGCAGCAGCGTTTGGTCTCCGATGAGCTCCAGCGGCTGTTGCAGGAGCGCGAGGAACAGGAACGCGCTCGTGCCCTGAACGA
>JBFJHN010000266.1:0-4964 GCA_041613275.1 Candidatus Krumholzibacteriia bacterium
CCCCTGCAGCAGTTTTCCGTGCATGGGTTCTTCGCTCCTTGCGTGTGAAAAGGGATCACGACGATCCAGGGACTCGCGTGACCGCGATCGTTTGCAATCCACGTGTCACCCGGGACGCATGCGCGAGGGAGTGCGCGAGGGCTGCGCGCGGGACTTGCGCGCGGAGGGGCGTGGTGTCTATCGTCGGGAAACACACGCGGGGATCGAACCCGCATCCTGGGGCGCCGCCGGCGCCCCACGCCGTGTCACGCTTCGAGAGACGGGATCCGCGACCATGAGCCAGGCCAGCAAGACGGAGACGGCAACGTTCGGAGCCGGATGCTTCTGGGGCGTCGAGGTCACGTTCGCCAACGTCGAAGGCGTGGTCGATACCGCCGTCGGCTACATGGGCGGCCAGGTACAGAACCCCACGTACGAACAGGTGTGTACCGCTCGCACCGGACACGCCGAGGTCGTGCACGTCGAGTTCGACCCGTCACGGGTGGGCTACGAGGCGTTGCTCGAAGTGTTCTTCTCCAACCACGATCCCACGACCCTGAACCGCCAGGGCCCGGATGTCGGCCCGCAGTACCGCTCGGCGGTCTTCTTCCATTCTCCGGAACAAAGGGCGGCGGCCGAAGCGGCCATCGAGAAGGCCAACGCCTCCGGTCGCTTCCGCAAGCCCGTCGTCACCACGATCGAGCCGGCCACGACCTTCTGGCGCGCCGAGGACTACCATCAGCGCTACCTTGAGAAACGCGGCTTAGCCAGCTGCTCGGTGCCCCCGCGCAAAAACGACTGAACGCTGCTTCTGCAGAAGCGGAGATCGGGTCATGCCGGCGCCGCGACGGTCGGGCTGTGCGCCAGATCGGGCATGTGGGCGCGCCACCATTGAAGGGCGCGCTCCTGCGTCCAGAGCCGCGCGAGATCCTCGCAGGTGGCGAGACGCTCGGCAAGCTCGGTGGCGCTCTGCGGGCGCGCGGCGGGGTCCTTCTGCAGGCAATCGAGGATGATGCGTTCGAGCGCGGCGGGAATCGCAAGCTCGGTGCGGGTCGACGGCGGCGGCGGTGCGTCCTTGGCGTGCTGCACCAGAAGCGCCATCGGGGTCGTGCCCTCGAAGACGAGCTGACCGGTGACCAGCCAGTACGCCACACATCCCAACGCGTAGATGTCGGCGCGCGCATCCACGGCGCGAGGGTCGTAGGCCATTTCGGGTGCCATGAAGGCGGGCGTGCCGCTCGCAATTCCCTCGACCGTGAGCTGCTCCGCGCCCGGCTCGAGGTCGCCCAGCTGTTTGACCAGACCAAAATCGAGGACCTTGACGAAGTCGTACTCGGGGCCGCGGCGACAGATGAAGATGTTGCCGGGCTTGATGTCGCGGTGCACGACGCCGACGAGATGCGCGTCGGTCAGCGAATGGCATGCCTGGCGTAGAACGTGGAGCGTGCGCTCCGCCGGAATGGGACCGTGCCGTTCGACGAGCGTCTTGAGGTCCAAGCCGCGCAGAAGCTCCATCACATAGTAGAACGTGCCGTCTTCGGTGATGCCGAAGTCGTACAGCTCGATGGAATGCGGCGAGGACAGCTCGGCGGTGGCTTGCGCTTCGCGCTCGAAGCGACGCAGCGCGGTCGCCGCGTGGATGCGATTGCCGCCGAGGGCCTCGGGGCGAATGAGCTTGATCGCCGCCGGGCGCGCCAGCAGGCGATGCTTCGCCTTCCACACCTCGCCCATGCCGCCGGCGCCGATCTTCTCGGCCAGCTGGTAGCTGCCCATGCGGCGCGCCTTGGAGAGATCGCGCGTCAGCGCGAAGACGACACGCGAGCCGAAGATGGCGATGCCCGCGCAGATGTACGTGGGGATGGCAAGCTCCAGCACGTACGGCAGAATCCATGGACGCAACGCCGCGGGGACGCCGTTGATGGCCAGCGATGCGAGCACGACGGCGGGCACGGTCGTCGCAGTCAGCAGCGTCGCAGCGATCGTGCGCCCCAGCGAGAATGGTACGACCAGCGGAAACACCAGCAGCCACACCGAAACCCAGGTCACGCCCTCGTGGTAGAGCACGCGGAAGTTCTCGCGCATGAGAGGCTCGACGACGCGCGCCGCCAGGTCGCCATTCCCGAGCTCGAACGCCGCGGCGATGCGCCGCAGCATCTCCTCGCCGTGATGTTCCCAGCCCAGCCAACCGGCCATGATACCCACGGCGCCGACGATCTCGAACACGACGGCGAAGGTCGAGAAGCTGCGCGGGGGAATGCGACGCATACGACACAACGCGTAGACGGCGACGCCAAACGCCGTGCACACGGTGGTCGTGACGTACCAAAAGGTGCGTCGTTCATCGACACCGATGGCATGCAGCGTGAGCTGAAAATAGATGAAGTTGGCGAGCCAGGCACCGGAGTAGACCAACGCGACACCGCCGAGCCGGCGGTACATGCCGTGCTGGATTTCGGGGTCGAACGCGAGGAAGCTGGACGCACCGCTTCCGCTGCTCGCGTCGGGAAGGCGGATCGTGTGTTGGTCGGACATCCGCATGACCCCAGGGCGGGGCATGGTCCCCGCGGCGTCAGGCGAAGGAATCGAGCAGTCGGGAGCTCAGTCGTGCTGGCGGCGCTTCAGCGCCAAGCCGGCGAGGGCGAGTGCGAGCACACCGAGACCCACGGTCACGTGCAGCGGCTCGGTCATGTAGTGCCACACACCGTGCGATCCACCGTCGATGCCATGCCCGGGATGGGCCCACGCAACAACCGGAGCCGCACACGCGGCGACGAAACCGAAACCGAACCACCGTCTTGCTGACATTCCTGGCCTCCATCTCGAGCTGCTCGAAGCGGCGTGGGCACGGCCGCGCCGGCGCCACGCCCAGGCCGCATTGTAGCAAGCGCGGGCCGGCGCGCCAACCGGCGTCCACGTCAGCGTTTGGCGCTCGAGTCCGAGCCGGGACTCGGGTCAGGGCTTGCCCCGCAGGGCCTGCATGGGGCGCCCGGCCACCGCGTGGACGAACCCGTAGGCGGCGACCGCGAGCACGAGGACGATGGCGGTGCCGCCGGTCGGGGCGTACCAGCGCGAAAAGTCGGTGGTGAGCGGCGAGGAGTCCAGCATGCCCGCCGTAAAGGCGAGCGCAATCGCGGTGACGAGACCGAAGCGGACGAGCGCAAACAACAACACGCCGACGGAGAGCGCGCCGAACACGGCGGCCGCGATGCGCTGCTGCTCGGACGCGCTTTGGCTCACGGCCAGAAAAGCGAAGATCAGCAGGAGGATTCCCGTGGCGACCCACGCGTTGCGTACCAGTTGACGGAGTCCCAGCAGCAAGAAGGCAATCGCCAGCGATTGGAACACGACGTTTCCGAAAATCAACACCGACACGATGACAGCCCTCGGCGCGCCGTAGAGGGTCATCGTGGCGCTGCGCTCGGGCACGCGCGCCGCCACGCCGAACCACTCGGGAACGATGTGTTCGGCGACGTCGATCAAGGTCACCACCACGCCCAACGCGACACCGATCAGCACGTCGCGTCCCACCAGCGGATCGCGCAGACGACCGCGCAAGAGGCGTGTCCACGACACGATGGCCCCGGGCCATTCGCGGCGCATGTAGGGCTCGAGCGCCAGGTACATGACCCAGAACAAGCCCGCGATGAACAGCATGAACGCAAACGCCCACACGAACTGGTTGAATTCGGCCTGAAGTGAACCCGTGTGGTTGGCGGTGAAAAGCCACAGGAACAGGTACAGAGAGAGCACGAAGGCGGCGAGCCGCGACGCGCCGCGGCGATCGCCGCGACCGTGCCGGACATGGTTGCGCGCCAGAAGGGCGCTCGCAACCAGGAGCGCCAGCGTGAGCAATGCACCGACGAAGCCACCGGCCTTCTCGATCGTGCTCTCGCGCTCGCTGCGCGGCCTCCAGGGTTCGTCCCAGTCGGCGGCCGGCTTCAGGTACACGAGCTGTCCGTGCAGGAAGCCAGCCTCGTAACGCAGCGGCAGGTCGGGTCGATCGGGGTAGTGGCCGCGCCAGGCGCGCCGCTCGCTCGTATGCACGGGCGGTACCCAGACCGACGCGGTCTCTTCGAAGCTCGCCAGATCGAGTCCCATGAGGTCGAAGAGCTCAGCGTCGGAAAGGGCGGACGGGGCGCCGTCGGGTGCCGAGAGCGAATCGATCTGCGGCGGCACCGCGTGCAGGAACTCGAGGTTGCCGGCCGGATCCAGCGTCAGCCGAACCATGCCGGGTGTGGTGCTCTCGGGATTGTTGAACGTCACGTCGAACAAGCCGAAACGCTCCATCGGCTGCATGTGCTCCGGACTTTGCCGGTACCAGAACAGCATGGCGGCCGGCTCGGCATTCTGGAGCACGTTCCAGCGCGACACCGCGCGGTCGTTCTCGGCGGTGTGGTTGAAGTAGCCGTTGTTATAGAAGTAGCCGGTCTTGCGGTCGCCGGGATTCGTGTCGTAACCCAGGCGCGTGACGATCTCAACGGCGCGGTCCTCGAGAACTGCCGGCCGTTTGGGCGTCGGGATGTGGTTGATCAGGTAGTAGCGTTCCGACACGCCGAGCATGAGCACGAGTCCCACCGCGAGCGCGCCCACGATGCTCCAGGCGACGGCCGGTCGCAGCCGTCCCTCCTCGCCTGCGGCCGCGACCATCTCGGGCGAGGGCGTCTCGCCCGCTTCCAGCGCCGCCGCCAGCGGATCGCCGCCCGGCAGCGACGCCGCAACCGCGATGGCCGACGACGGACGCTCGGCCGGTTCGTGCTCGAGGCAGCGCAGGATGGAGCGCTCGAGCGCGGGGTCGATGTCCTCGATGATGCTCGACGGGCTGTCGGGCAGCTGCGAACGCTCGGATGAGAGCTCGGCGAGCGAGCGCGCCTTGTACGGACGCTTGCCGGTCAGCGTTTCGTAGAGCACCAGTCCCAGCGAATAGATGTCGCTCTGGACGGTGAGCTCTTTGCCCTCGATCTGCTCCGGGGACATGTATGCGGGCG
>JBFJHN010000267.1:0-4948 GCA_041613275.1 Candidatus Krumholzibacteriia bacterium
GATCGAGCTGGACCAGGAGTCCTCGACGTCGCAGTACGGTCGTTTCATCATCGAGCCGCTCGAGCGCGGCTTCGGCACCACGATGGGCAACGCCGTGCGGCGCACGCTGCTGTCGTTGCTCCAGGGCGCGGCCGTCACCGCCATCAAGTTCGACGGCGTGCTGCACGAGATGAGCACCATCCCCGGTGTCGTCGAGGACATCACCGACGTGGTGCTGAACATCAAGCAGCTCGTCGTGCGGCACCTGGGCGACGATCCCAAGTGGATGCGCATCGAAAAAGAGGGCCCGGGTGTGGTGACGGCGGCGGACATCCAGGCGGATCCGGACATCGAGATCATCAACCCCGATCTTCACCTCATGACGTTGGACGAGAACGCCAAGGTGAGCGCCGAGCTGCTGGTTGGAATCGGGCGGAGCTACGTGCCGGCCGAGTCGCACACCTTCGAGCAGGACACCATCGGCGTCATCCCCGTGGACTCGATCTTCAGCCCGATCCGGCGCGTCAACTACCACGTGGAGAACACGCGCGTCGGACAGCGCACCGACTACGACCGCTTGGTGCTGGAGATCACCACCAACGGTGCCACGCAGCCCATCGACGCGCTCGGATACGCGTCCAAGCTGCTCAAGGATCACCTGCAGCTGTTCATCCACTTCGACGAGTCGCAGCTGGAGGAGACGCGCGAAGAGGTGAACGAGGAGAAGGAACGCATGCGCGAGCTGCTCTTGCGCAGCGTCGACGAGCTGGAGCTGTCGGTGCGTTCCAACAACTGCCTGAAAATGGCGAACATCAAGACGTTGGGAGACCTGGTCCGGCGCTCGGAGCCCGAGATGCTGAAGTACAAGAACTTCGGCCGCAAGAGCTTGCGTGAGATCTCGGAGATCCTCGAGGGCATGGGCCTGCAGTTCGGCATGGACATCACGCCGTACATGCAGGATGCCGAGGACAAGGTCTCGGTGGAGGGCTAAGCCGATGCGACACCAAGTTGCCGTTCGCAAGCTGGGGAGGACCGCGTCGCACCGGCGTGCCATGCTGCGAAACATGGTGACGTCGCTGCTGCGTCACGAGCGCATCCGAACGACCACGCCGAAGGCGAAGGTCGCGCGCCGCTACGCCGAACGCATGATCACGTTCGGGAAGCGGGGCACGTTGCACGCTCGGCGACAGGCGGCACGTTTCATCAACGACGAGACCGTGTTGAAGAAGCTGTTCGACGAGATCGCGCCGTCGTTCAAGGAGCGCGCGGGCGGCTACACGCGCATCGTACGCACGGGCGTACGGCGCGGTGACGCAGCGGACGTGGCCATCCTGGAGCTGGTGACGCAGTCCACCGAGCGCCAGGACAAGGGCAACCGCAAGTCGCGCGAACGCCTCGCCAAGTTCGAGCTCGAGGGCGAAAAGAAGAAGTCCAAGGGCAAGAAGAAGGCGGCGAAGAAGGGCGACACAGCGGGCGACGATGCCGCCGTGGCCACGGCCGAGGCGGAGGCCGAGGCCGCGGAAGCCGAAGCGGACGAGGCTGGCGACGACGGCGAGGAAGCCAAGAACAAGTCCTGAGCTACGCTGGCGAGATGGGCTTCAGCCATTACCGTGACAAGGACCCGCGAGCCTGGCTCGCGGGTCTCTTTTTGGGGCGCAGCCGAACACGTGCCACCGCTCCCGCGGCGGGAGTCTGCCTGCCGGTCACACCCCGCTCCCCACATGCCCCGGTCTTTCACCGGTGCCGCTTTCGTGGTACAACAGAACGTGTCGATTCTGCCGAGGCCACGGCTTCGGAGAGTCGCGCCTTCACTCGATTCTCGGGGACCCTGAACACGCCGGGTTGCCGAAGGTCCTTCAGGAGGATGCAATGTCCATTCGATCCGAGTCCCTACGTACGTCCATTTCCCGCCAGATTCGCTCCTTCGAGCGTCCCAGCGACCCGGCCGGCAAGCCGCTGCGCGTCGGCGAGTACTTCGGCAGCCACGTCTTCGGTCTCGACGAGATCCGCGAGAGGCTGTCGACGGAGACGGCGCAGGCGCTGATGCAGATGGTGAACAAGGGCACGCGGCTCAGCCGGGAAGCCGCAGACCAGACCGCCGCAGTCATCCGTGATTGGGCACTGTCCAACGGAGCCACGCACTTCTGCCACTGGTTCCAGCCCATGACGGGACTCACGGCCGAGAAGCACGATGCGTTCATCTCGACGCGGGCTTCCGAAACCGGGCAGACGCAGGTGCTCGAGACCTTCACGGGGGCGTCGCTCATCCAGTCGGAGCCCGACGCCAGCTCCTTCCCCAGCGGCGGAATGCGGACGACGTTCGAGGCGCGCGGCTACACCGCGTGGGACCCGACCAGCCCCATCTTCCTGATGCAGGCGACCAACGGCACGACCATGTGCGTGCCCTCGGCATTCCTGAGCTATCACGGAAGCGCGCTCGACACGAAGACGCCGCTTCTGCGCTCGCAGGACGCCTTGTCGAAGCACGCCGTGCGATTTCTGAAGCTCATGGGCGACGTCGACGTCAAGTCGGTGACCGTCACCCTGGGATCCGAGCAGGAGTACTTCCTCGTGGATCGCGCACACTTCTCGGCGCGCCCGGATCTCGTCATGACCGGCCGTACGCTCCTCGGGCGCGGCTCGACGCGCGGACAGCAGTTCGAGGATCACTACTTCGGCTCGATCTCGTCACGCATCCTGGCCTTCATGCACGAGGTGGAGCAGGAGCTCTACAAGCTCGGGGTGCCGGTCAAGACGCGCCACAACGAAGTCGCCCCCGGGCAGTTCGAGCTGGCACCGGTGTTCGAGGACGCCAACACGAGCGCCGATCACAACTCGCTGACAATGGACATCTTGTGTCGCGTCGCGCTGCGACACGACCTCGTGTGTCTGCTGCACGAAAAGCCTTTCGAAGGCATCAACGGAAGCGGAAAGCACAACAACTGGAGCCTGTCGACCCAAAGCGGCGACAACCTCCTGGACCCCGGCAAGACGCCGCACCAGAACGTCCGTTTCCTCGCCATTCTGACGGCCGTTCTCAAGGCCGTGCACGATCATGCCGGCGTCATCCGTGCAGCGATTTCGTCGCCGGGCAACGATCACCGTTTGGGCGCCAACGAGGCGCCGCCCGCGATCGTCAGCGTCTTCCTCGGCAACGTGCTCAGCTCGATCCTGAACAAGATCGCGCACGGCAGCGATCTGGAGCATTCCGTCGAGGAGGAGATCCTCAGTTTGGGGGTGGCGAAGATCCCGGTGATCGCACGCGACAACACCGATCGCAATCGGACGTCGCCGTTTGCGTTCACGGGCAACAAGTTCGAGTTCCGCGCCGTGGGTTCGTCGGCGAACATCGCCGTGCCGGTGTCGTTCCTGAACGCGGCGGCTGCGGACTCATTCGCGACGCTGGCGGATCGGCTCGAAGAGAAGCTCAAGCACACGAACGTGCGCGACGAAGCCGTCCTGGCGCTGATCAAAGAGGTCATTCTCGAAGCAGAGCCGGTGCTCTTCGAGGGCAACAACTACGCCGACGAGTGGGTCGCCGAAGCGGAGCGGCGTGGCTTGCCCCATCTCCGCTCGACGCCAGCGGCGCTCAAGATGCTGGGCGACGAGAAGGCGACGCGGTTTCTCGTCGAGCAGGGCGTGCTTTCCATCGAGGAGCTGGCGGCGCGCAAGAACGTCATGACTGAGCGCTACGTCAAGCAGATCGAGATGGAGGCGAGCACGGCGCTCGAGCTGGTCGAAACGCATGTGTTTCCGGCGCTGGAAGACGAGATCGCGCGGGTTTCGAGCGCCGTCGCCAACGCGGCATCGGCGGGCGCCACCCTGCCGGGCACGCGCCTGAAAAGCATGTCGCAGCTGTACTCGCGGTTGCTCAACCAGGTCGATGCGCTGAAGGCGGCGGTGAAGTCGAGCTCCGAGGCGCACGACGAAGTCGAGCGCGCGGACCTGTTGAGCCAGCGCGTCATTCCCGCGATGGCCGAGATGCGCGCGACGGCGGACGAGATCGAAGGCTGCGTCGCCGACGATCTGTGGACGCTTCCCAAGTATCGCGAGCTGCTGTTCCTGCGGTAGGCCATACGATGCCGTGCCGACCGTGTTCTCGCGCAAGCGCGGGGGTTCAGGGATGCGTGGCGTCCAAGTTCGACCGGCCGAGGCGCAGGATCTGGATGCGCTCGTCCGCATCTACAACCACTACGTGCTGTCGAGCCATGTGACGTTCGACACGGAAACGGTCAGCGTGGATGCGCGACGCCCGTGGTTCGAAGGGTTTTCAGAGCGCGGACCGCATCAGCTGCTCGTGGCCGAGCAAGCGGGCCGTGTCCTCGGCTACGCGTCGAGCACGCGTCATCGCCCCAAGCGCGGCTACGACCGTTCGGTCGAGACCACCATCTACGTCGATCGCGATGCGGTCGAGCGGGGGATCGGTCGGCAGCTGTACGGTGCGCTCCTCGAGCGCTTGAAGGCCGAGCCCGACGTCCATCGCGCCTTTGGCGGCATCGCGCTGCCGAACCCTGCGTCGATCGCGCTGCACGAGCGGCTGGGGTTCCGGTTCATCGGCACGTTTCACGACATCGGCTTCAAGTTCGACCGCTACTGGGACGTCAGCTGGTACGAAAAGGACCTCTCGGCAGCGAAAGAACATCACCTCTCGATGGGATGAACCGTGACGCGCTGCAATCTCCAGCCTTCACCGTCCCGTCTCCAGACCTCGGCAAGCGCGGCTTTGGCGGGAGGCGAAGTTTCGCCGTCGGGTGTGGTGTAGGTCTCGGATACGATCCGTCGAGAGAATGCCGTGCCCCCTTCAACCGCGATCTCGAGCACATCGGCCGTGCGGTCGAAGACGCGCCAGCCCTCGTCGTACCAGGTGCGAATACCCTCGACCCATTCGCGCTTGCCGTTGACGACGTCACTACCGATGGTCCAGCGACTGAAGTCCTCGGTCAGCATCGTGGCATAGTCGTCGGCGCCA
>JBFJHN010000268.1:0-4946 GCA_041613275.1 Candidatus Krumholzibacteriia bacterium
CTCATCAACCTGGACGCGCTGAGCGACGCCGCCGACTCCGAGTTCGTTGCGGAGACGCGCCGCGCCGCCCAGCGAGCGCTCGCGGACGTCGAACGCCGCGTTGCCGCAACGCGTCGCGAGGTGCGCGAGCGCCTCGGCGCTCCGGGGACCTGAGATGCGCCTGGCGTATGTTTCCGACCTGCACACGGACTTGAGCGCGCGCAACTTCGAGCTGCTGGCGCATCTCGCGAACGCCTTGCACCGCGATCCGCCCGACGTGTTCGTCATCGCCGGCGACCTCGCCGAACGCGTCGACGACGTCGAGCGCAGCCTCGGCGTGTTCGCCGATGCGCCGTGCGAGCGTGTCTACCTGGCCGGAAACCATGACCTGTTCTTCGAGGGCGCGGCGCACAGCCGTGAGAAGTTCGAGGTGCTGCTTCCGGCCGCAGCCGCACGCGCGGGATTTCGCTATCTCGGTCTCGAGCCGCTGCAACTGGGCGCGTTCACCTTCGTCGGAGTCCCAGGCTGGTACGACTTCACGCTGCGCGACCCGGCGCTCGCGAGCGTGGCCGACACGGAAGCCTATCGCACCGGCCAGTGGCGCGGGCACCGCGCCTACGACCGCGGTCACCTGCTGTGGCCGAGCACCGCGGGCACGCCCGCGCCCGGTGCCCTGCCGGCGCGCGCGGCGGGCGGCTGGGCCGGCGACGAGGAGATCGCCGCGCACATGCTCGAGCGACTCGAGGCTCAGCTGAGCGCCGCGGGAGATGCGCAACACCTCGTCGCGGTCATCCACGTCCTGGCGTTCGAGGAGCTCGTGCAGCGCGGAGCCTTTGGCGTCAACGGCTTCTACGACGCCTACCTCGGCAGCGCGCGTCTGGGCGCCCGTCTCGCGCGGGAGCCGCGCGTCCGGGTGCTCGTCTCGGGACACCTGCACGGGACCGGCGATCGCCGCATCGGGAACATCCGCGCAGTGACGCGGGCGCTGGGCGACGCACGCAAGCACGACGGGCCTCTCGAGGCTCTCGCCGCGCGTATCCTCGGGAGGCTCGACATCGATGCGCGCGCAGCGCATCCCGCACTGTAAAACCTGTTGACTTCCGAGGACGCCGACCTACACTCGTCACGCTACTTTCGAAGTCGGATTCCAAGACGCACGCTCCGGCGTGCCCTGATGGTGGTACTCGGAAGCAACGGTGTCTCGTCTAGGCTGCACCCTTCCGTTCCCCGACGTGGAACGCCGTGACGTTCGGAACCGGAGCGCCTGGCCGCCGGTTTGCGAGCCCGAGGGAAGCGCCTTCTACCCAGTCCCGAGCGTGCCGCGGTGAGCTCCGCGGCATTTTTGCTTTCGGACCCGGGGCGAGCCGAAGGCCGATCATGAAGCTCGATTTCTCCTGCGCGCGCTCGAAGAACGCTCCGGGGCGCTGGCGCTGGAGACAAAGGCGGGCGGGGTTTCGACTCTGCCCGCCTTGAACTTTCTGCCCAGCGTGCCCCCCCGCCGCCCCCCTGGGACGATTCTCCATCCTTGCGCTACACGCTTCGGACGCGCATGGTGGAGTGCACCGCCGCTGTCGAGGAGGTCGTGCCAACGTGAGCGGTCGCATCCTGGGGATCGCTGCGGTCGTCGTCACCGCGATGATCGCGTTGCTTTTTTGGGAGCGCAATCCGGCTCCGCGCGAAGAACTCGACATCCTGCGCCGTGAGGTCGACGAGACGCTCCAGCGCAGCAACGCCGATCTCTACGCCCCCGAGTCCGCCAACGCCGTGCGCGACTCGCTGACCGGCCTGCAACGCGAGATGGAACACCAGCTGCAACGACTGCCGTTCATGCGGCGCTACGACGCGGTGCACGACGGCATCGCAAACGTGCGGCGCATGCTGGAGGATCTCGAGCAGGAGGCGCTGCGCAACCAGGACGACATCGCGCAGCGGGTCGCCGAGCGCCTGGTGGACGCCCACAACGAGGCGGATGCCCTCGAGGAAGCCATCGCGGCGGCCCCGACGGCCAAGGACGGTACCAGCATCTTGCGCATCCTCGACGATGAGCTCTACCAGATCCGCGAGCTGCTGAACCGCGCCAAGCGGGCGCTCGAAGACGGGCACGTGGTTTCGGCGCAGCGCGAGATCTCGCAGGCGCGCGCGCGTACCGCGGCGCTCATGACCGAGGTGCGCGAGGCCGAAGCCGCCGTCACCCAGGACGCGCAAGATGCACCGCCCTGATCCCGCCGCAAGCGTACGTCCGCGACGACGCCGCAGCTCCGGTGCACTCTGGCATTGGCTGTTCGCCGCCGCGATCCTCGTGCCCTGCCTGGGGGCAACCCGCCCGCGCGCCGCGCGTGTGTCCCCGTCGGCGGCGCCGGCCGTGTCGGCGCCCGTCGTCCCCCCGTGCGCGACCACGGACGGCGGTGCACGCCTGGTGATCCACGTCGAGGCGTGTCGCTTCGAGCTCTTCGACGCGTGCGGCCGCCGGCTGCGCGAGGGCCCGTGCTCGACGGGCAGCGATGCCACTCTGAAGGTGCCCGACGGCCGGCGATGGACGTTTCGCACCCCGCGGGGCACGCGGCGCGTGCATCACAAGGCCACGCAGCCGGTATGGTACAAGCCCGATTGGGCGTTCCTCGAGGAGAACGAGCCCGTGCCGCCGGCCGAGGCGCCTTCGCGCTACGTCCGCGGCATGCTGGGGCGCTTTGCCCTGGACATCGGCAGCGGCTACCTCGTGCACGGCTCGCCGTACCGTAGCGGCATCGGCACGCGCACGACGCACGGCTGCATCCGCATGCTGGACGAGGACCTCGAGCTCGTCTACGCGACCCTGCAGATCGGCGACGCGGTCGTCCTGGAGTAGCATGCCCGAGCTCGTCGTCCTCCCGCACAGCGACGCCGTTCACGAAGAAGCGGCGCGCCGCATCGCCGCGGCGTGCCAGCAGGCGCAGGACGCGCGCGGCGTCTTCAGCTGGGCCTTGTCGGGAGGCAGCACTCCGCGCACGACGTACCGGCTGCTGCGCGAGGCACGCATCGACTGGTCGCGTGTCGAGATCTTCTGGAGCGACGAGCGCGCCGTGCCTGCGGATTCGCCGCACAGCAACCAGCGCATGGCGCGCGAAGCGCTGTTGGACGGAGTGCCCATCCCGTCCGCGAGCATCCACCCGATGCAGCCCGACCCCGCCGACCTCGACGGCGCCGCCCTCGCGTACGAGGCCGAGATGCGTCGCGTTCTGGGCGAGGACGCGCGCGTGGACCTGGCCCTGCTCGGTTTGGGAGACGACGCGCACACCGCGTCGCTGTTTCCGGGAACCGCCGCTCTGGACGAAGCCGAGCGCCTGGTCGTGGCCAACGTGGCGCCCGTGATCGCGCCGCGCTTGACCTGGACACCGCGCGCCTTGCGTGCGGCGCGCTGCATTCTGGTGCTCGTCGTCGGAGCGTCCAAACGCGCAGCGCTCACGCGCGCACTGCAATCCCCTTACGATCCCAAGCGCGTTCCCATCCAGAGCGTCATACATGATCACGCCAACGCGATCGTGATCGCCGACCGCGAAGCCGCCCCGCACGAGCCGCTTGCTTGACGCTCGCCCTGGCGTCCCCGTACCGTATTCCCATGGAGTTCAAACTCTCTGGAATCGTCAGCGAGGCCTTGCAGACCTGGGACGTTCCGGAGGGCGAAACGCAGATCGGCCGGGCTTCCGATCTGCCCATTTCGCTCCCGGACCGCTCGGTGTCACGCATGCACGCGCGCCTGCGGCGCAGCGGCGATTCGCTGGTGCTTGAAGACGTGGGCAGTCGCAACGGTACGTCCGTGAACGGCGTACGCATCCACGCGCCGCACACCCTCGCCCCGAACGACCGTGTTTCGTTCGGCAACATCATGGTGCGCGTGATCACCGAGGACCGTCCGGTGCTGCCATCGCTCACCGAGCACACCCAGCTCGACTCCACCTTCAAGCTCGACTGGAAAGAGGTACAGAAGGCGCCGCCCGCGGCCAGCCCGGAGACCTCCGCCCTTTTCCAGGTCATGACCGACCTGGGCGAGTTCCTGGTGCGACACCAGGGCGAGGAGGAGATCTTCGAGGGAGGGTTGGACACGGTCGAGAAGCTCGTGCCCTACCAGCGCGCCTGCATCCTCCTGCTCGACGACGAGGGCAAGCCCGAGCTGCGCGCGGCGCGCTTCAAGAACGCGAACTCCAACCTCGAGCTGGCACTCAGCCAGACGATGGTGCAAACGGTGATCAACGAGCGCGCTTCGCTGCTCGTGCGCGATGCGCAAAGCGACACGCGCTTCCAGGCCCAGGAGAGCGTCATCCTCGGGAAGATTCGTTCCGCGCTGGTGGCACCCCTGTTCGACAACACCCAGGTCATTGGAGTGCTGTACGCGGATACCAGCGAGCTGACGACGTCGTACGAGAAGGATCAGCTGCGACAGCTGGCGCTGCTGGCGAACATCCTGGCGGTCAAGATCACCAACACGAGACTTCTCGAGGTGCAGCGCGAGAAGGAACGCATGCAGCAGGAGATGGAAACGGCCGAGAAGATCCAACGCACCATGTTGGTGGCCGAGCCGAAGGCGCCACCCGGTTACGAACTCGACGTGCGCCTCGAGCCGTGCACCGAGGTCGGCGGGGACCTCTACGACATCCTCGAGCTGCCGAAGGGCCGCATGGCGCTGGTACTCGGCGACGTGGTCGGGCACGGCGTCGGCGCCGCCATGCTCATGGCCAACGCTCTCGCCGGGGTGCGCGCGCTCGCCGAAGTTTTCGAAGATCCCGTCGACTTGGTCGCGCGCCTGCATCCTCCTGCTCGACGACGAAGGCAAGCCCGAGCTGCGCGCGGCGCGCTTCAAGAACGCGAACTCCAACCTCGACCTGGCACTCAGCCAGACGATGGTGCAAACGGAGATCAACGAGCGCGCTTCGCTGCTCGTGCGCGATGCGCAAAGCGACACGCGCTTCCAGGCCCAGGAGAGCGTCATCCTC
>JBFJHN010000269.1:0-4930 GCA_041613275.1 Candidatus Krumholzibacteriia bacterium
CAGGCGTTCGATCTCGACCGCGTGATCGCGATCCAGCGCCACGACGAGCGTGCCGTCGGTGCGAAAGGCGCAGTCGACGCCCGAGTCGGCTTCGACGTGCTGCACGAACTCCGGATACAGCGCATGACTCAAGCGGCGCAGCTCGACGAGCTCGGAGTGCTCCATTTCCGCCTCGGCCGCCGGCGCAATCATTCCCGCTGCCGCGTGCGTCGCGACTCCCGCGCGCGAGCCGTCGTCCAACACGACGACGCGGCGACCACGACGGGTGAGCTCGTACGCCACGCTCAAACCGATGATCCCGCCGCCCACGATTCCGAACTCGGTGTGTGCGGGCAAACCCACAGATGCGCTCATGGTTCACTCCTCGTCGCACGCGGTGCGGCGCTCCCCGTTGCATCCAAAGCGTCGCGGTAGCGACGCGCTGCCGCCTGCGGATCGTTCTGGCATACGACGCCCGAAAGTACAGCGATGCCGTAGGCGCCGGTTTCCACGATGGCGCTCACGTGCTCGGGCGTGATGCCGCCGATGGCGATGACGGGACACGCCACGCTGCGCACGATCGCGGCGAGACCGTCCAACCCCAGCGTCGGTGCGGGATTCGCCTTCGAGCGCGTTTCGAACACGGGCCCCACCCCGAGATAGTCCAACGGACGCGCGGCGTTCCGCCGCGCTTCGGCCAGGTCGTTGGCCGTGCCCCCGATGAGCCCGCGCGGCAGCAGACGCCGCGCCGTCTCGATGGACAGATCGTCGCGCCCGAGGTGCACGCCGTGCGCGTCGACCTCGGCCGCGACGTCGACACGATCGTTCACGATCAGCCGCACACCAGGCGGTAGGGCGGCCAGGATCGCGCGCGCCTCTTCGATGCATTCGGCCGTCGTGCACGCGTGCTTGTCGCGCAGCTGGATGACCTCGGCGCCACCCGCGGCGGCCTGGCGCGCCAGCTCCGCATGCGACCAGCGGTGCTGCAGCTGGATGTCGGTGATCACGTGCAGGCGACCGATGCGACGCGTCATATCCTTCGCTCCCGCGAATCGGCGTCACGCACGTTCAGCGCGTCCAACCATCCCGAGACGTCCCCGTGACGCAGATAGAAGAAGTGATCGGGTGGACCCGTGCGTCCGTCCCAAGTCACGCCGGCGCGAATGGCTTCGGTGACGTAGCGCTTCGCCGAACGCACCGCATCACGCAGCTCGAACCCGCGCGCCAGATACGTGGCGATGGCCGCCGATAGCGTGCAGCCGGTGCCGTGCGTGCTGTGCGAATCCAGCCGCGGCGCTTCGAAGCGTTCGCTGCCGTCGTGCGTCACCAAGACGTCGACGGCCTGGGCGCCGTCCATGTGACCGCCCTTGACGAGGACAGCGTGACAACCGGTTTCCAGCAACGCGCGTCCGGCGACCTCGGCGTCCGCGGGCACGCCAACGTCGTGGCCGGTCAGCGCCTGTGCCTCGTGTCGATTCGGTGTCACCAGCGTCGCCTGGGGCATGAGTTCATTTCGCAGCGCCGCGACGGCTTCGGGAGCGAGCAGGCGATGACCCGACTCCGACACCATGACCGGATCGAGGACGAAATGCTCGGGCGCGCGCCGACGGAGGCAGTCGGCGACCTGCGCAACCAATGCGGCACTCGACAGCATGCCCGTCTTCACCGCAGCCACGGGAAGCGCGTCCCAAAGGGCTTCGATCTGCGCGCGCACGAGATCCACGGGCAGCTCGAACGCCCGGCTCACTTCGCCCGGCGTCTGCGCCGTCACGGCCGTCAGCGCAGTCGCGCCATAGCCGCCGCAAGCCGCAATCGACTTGAGGTCGGCCTGGATCCCCGCACCCGCGCTCGAGTCGGAGCCTGCAATGCTCAGCACAACATGCATGGTCGCCTCGGACTCATGGTGGAACGAGTGACGGGAGAGCGTCGCGCGGAAGGGCCGGGAGGTCGTCGTGAATTCCCTGCGCCGGAATGACCCGGATCAGGTTCGACGGGTGTGCTCTCAGGCCCAGCGCGCGGAGAAGCCGCCGCCGGTCCACCCCGATTCACAGAACGAATCGTGCGGGAGCATCCTATCAGATCGACGCCCGAATTCGAAGCCGGCGCCGCGCGCTCAATGCACCGCGCGCGTCGGAGTTGGCGCGTACCGGACGCGACTCACGCGTCGGCCATGCCAGCACCGTCGCCGCCGTTTCGCAGCATGACGATCTCGGCCAGAATGCTGAGCGCGATCTCCTCCGGTGACTCCGCCCCGAGCTCGAGCCCCATGGGAGAACGCACGCGGTCGAGCTTTTCGCGCGGAACGCCGCGCGCTTCGAGCTCGCGCCGCGCCGCCGCCCAGCGACGACGCGAACCGATCACACCCAGGTACGCATGCGGCACCTCGAGAAGCGTCGGCAAGCCGTCGACGTCGACCGGAAAACCGCGCGTCGGCATCACGATCCACGTGCTCGGCGTGAACGACACATGCTGCGGCAGCTCGCGGATGGGCGCGCACACGTACTCGTGCGCGCCAGGCACCGATTCCGCCGTGCAATGCTCCGGGCGATCGTCGGACAGAACGACACGAAACCCGAGCCAGCGCCCCAGGTGGACGAGCGCGCGACCGATGTGGCCCGCGCCGATGACCAGCAGTGTGTGGGGCATCGTGATGGGATCGACCAGAATCTCCACCTCCCCACCGCACACGCCCGGATCTCCGGAGCCGGGGTCGTGCAGCGTGTAACGGATGACGCTCGTCTCACCGGTGCCGAGCGCGTCGAGCGCGGCGCGAATCGTGCGGCTTTCCATTTCGCCGCCCCCGATCGTGCCTTCGATGCTGCCGTCGGCGCGTACGAGCATCTTGGCTCCAGGGCGCCGCGGCACCGAGCCGCTGGTGCGCACCACGGTGCACAGGACGACACCCTCTCCGCGACGTTGGTGCTCGAGCAGCTTGTCGAAAAGCTCCACGGGGTTCTCCTGTACGACTCCCGAAGCGGGAGTACTCATGGTCGAATGTATCGTTTCGGCGCGTCTCAAAGCAACGCGGCGCGGGCAGCGTGGCGTGGCCGGACAACGCGACGCAGCAGCCGCGCGTAGCTCTTGGGCGATGCGACCAAGGAGCGATAGGTTTGCTCGCCGGTGATCACGTCGACCATCGCCTCGCACAGGCTCGGGCCCAGACGCCGGAAGAGCAGGTTGCGCAGAGCGACGGGTCCGTACAGAACGCGCGCAAGAGCGCGTGCGGCGCGCAGCTCGGGGAGGATCTCGCGTGCAAGCCGGGCGCGATAGAGGGCGCGCGCACGACCGGCGTCGCCGGCGGATTCGACGAGCGCATCGGCACACAACCCTCCGCTGCGCAGTGCGTAGCTGATGCCCTCACAGGTCACGGGATCCACGAGTCCGGCGGTGTCGCCGCACAGGAACACGCGGCCGCGCGCGAACGGCCGGCGCACCCTCCAGGGGATGCGCGCACCATGCGTTGCCCCGCTGCGAGGCTGGGGCAGATCGAGACGCGCCGCGTAGTCGTTCAAGACTGCACGCAGACCTCCCGCACCGCGGCGCGTCGACAGAACCCCCACCGACAGGTGCTCCTGCTTGGGAAACACCCACGCGTAGCCGCCGGGAATCGTGCCGAAGTCGAAGCGCGCCGCCGATGCGAAACGTTCGAGCGTGTCGCGCGTGACGGGGAGCTCCGCTTCGAGCGCCGGGATCGCCTCGCCCGACGGCTCCCAGCCCGCGATGCGCGCGACGCGACCGTTGGCGCCATCGGCGCCCACGACGAAGTCGGCGTGCACCGCGCCTTGTGTGGTGCTCACGCGCACGATTCCCCGCGCGTCGTCCAGTGCCAGGACGTTGCATTCGTCACGAATCTCTGCACCGGCTTGCGCCGCGGCATCGCACAGGGCAGCGTCCAGGTCCGCGCGCATGATCGTCCACAGGAGCGTGTCCTCGCGGCGCACGCTGAAGTGCAGGTCGGCATCGTGCAGGTGCAGCTCGGCGGTGCGCAGCGCGCGTCGTGGCAGAGATCCAGACGGCAGGTCCGCCCAGCGTGCCGCGCGCGCGACCACGCCGCCCCCACACGTCTTGTATCGGGGCAGCCGCTGCTTCTCGAGCAGCACGACGCGCGCACCGCGCGCCGCGGCGAGACGCGCTGCCGCAGCACCTGCGGGGCCGGCTCCGACGATGGCAACGTCGAATCGCGTCTGGCGGGCGGCGGCGCGCACGGTGGACCTCCGAAGTCGTCGAGCACCCAAGGGGCGAGGCGACTCTAGCACGCGTTACCCGGCGTCTTTTCAAGAGCTTGACGCGTCTCCGCTCGCATCCTAGGCTACGCCGTCGTCGCCCGGGTGCGGCGACGCCACGAGGGTGCGCGCGGGGGAGGCCAACGACGTGATCGTGGCTCAGAGCCTTTCGAAGACCTTCAAGCACCGCAAGCGCGGCTCCGTGCATGCGGTCTCCGATGTCAGCTTCCAGTGCCAGGCCGGTCAGATCTATGCGCTCCTTGGCGCCAACGGCGCCGGCAAGACCACCACGTTGCGCATGCTCGCCACGATCCTCACGCCCACGTCGGGCACCGCAACCGTTGCGGGACACGACATCCTCCACGACTCGGCGGCGGTACGACGCAACGTCGGCTTCCTGTCAACGGCGACCGCGCTGTACGGCCGGCTGTCAGCGCGCGAAATGGTGGAATACTTCGGCCGGTTGAACGGGCTCGAAGATCGCGAGCTGCGCCCGCGCGTCGACGAGCTCTTTCGGCTGCTCGAAATCGACCGCTTCGCGAACCGGCGTTGTGACAAGCTCTCCACCGGGATGAAGCAGAAGGTCTCGATCGCGCGCACGCTGGTGCACGATCCGCCGGTCATGATCCTCGACGAGCCCACCATCGGCCTCGACGTCATTGCCGCACGCACCATCGTCAACTTCATCCGCAGCTGCCGGGAGCGCGGCAAGACGGTGTTGTTCTCGA
>JBFJHN010000270.1:0-4916 GCA_041613275.1 Candidatus Krumholzibacteriia bacterium
GGGTCGGGCGGCACCAGCAGGACCTCGAGCTCCGCTTCCAGCTCGGTCTCGCGCTCGCGCAGCTCGTCGGCTTCCTGCCGCGCCATCTGGCGCATCTCGGCATCGTCGCTCGACTCGGCCAGCTCGACTGCGCCGGCGCGCTCCGCGTGCACGCGTTGATAGTCGCGCGCCACCTGCACGATCTCGCGCAGCCGCGCATGCTCGCGAGAGAGCTCTTGCAGCTTCTTGCGGTCACGGATGACCTCGGGGTCGCCCAGGCGACCCTCGATCGACTCGAACTTGTCGATGATGCCTTGCAGCTTTTCGGGGGTGATCATCGTGGGAGTGCCTGGGTTGCGAACGAGCGTGGCGCCCGCGCGGTCAGGCTCCAACCGGTGCGGGCTCGGCGCTCAGCTCTGGGGTTTCGACCTTCTCGTCCTCGTAGGCCAGACACGCCTTCATGGCCTCCATGGCCACCTCGACCTGATCGAGCGTGGGCTCGTTCGTCGTGATGCGCTGCAGCCACAACCCCGGCAGGATAATCGGCTGCATCCAGCGCTGCCAGCTCGGTTTTGCCGACAGCTTGATGAGCTCGTAGGCCACGCCGCCGATGACCGGCACGAAGGCCAGGCGCAGGAAGCGCTCGCCCACGGTCTCCGGACGCCCGAGGAAGCTGAAGACCACGATGCTGGTCAGCATGACGAGCAACAGGAAGCTGGTGCCGCATCGGGGGTGGAAGGTCGTGAAACGCTGTGACGACACCGGCACGAGCGGCAGACCGCTCTCGAACACGAAAATCGACTTGTGCTCGGCGCCGTGGTACTGGAACACGCGGCCCATCTCCTTCCACAGCGAGATGGCCCAGATGTAGATCAAGAAGATGACCAGTCGGAAGACGCCGTCGATGAGGTTGAAGGTGATGCCGTTCTTGACCCCCGTCCACTCGGTGAGCAGGAGCGGCACGTAGAAGAAGAGCCCGATGCCCGCCACGAAGGCGAACACCATGGGCAGCACCAGCGCCAACGTGGACTTCCAGCTGCGCTCGTCTTCCTTCGGGCGTTCTTCCTCTTCCATGGCCTGCTCGGCCGACCAGCTGAGCGACTGCATGCCGAGGTACAGCGTCTCGATGAGGTTCACGCCGCCGCGCAGGATGGGCAGGTTGAGGAAACGCAGCTTCGAGGTGATGCCGCGGAACGGACGGTGCGTGATGAGGATCTCGCCGTCCGGCTTGCGCACCGCCGTGGCCACCGCCGCCGGCGAACGCATCATGACGCCCTCGATGACTGCCTGACCGCCAACGGTGAACGGCGGGATCTGCGGTGCCTCGCACGCGTTCGCCAAGACTGTGTTGCTGACCGTCGCAGCGGACGAGGTGTCGGTCTTCGGGCTGTCGTCCTGCGGTCCGTCCGTCGTCATGAACGATCACTTCCCGGCGGGAGCGGCCTTCTTCACGTTGGCGTACTTCTGCTTGAAGCGCTCGACGCGCCCGGCCGTGTCCATCAGCTTCTGCTTGCCCGTGTAGAACGGGTGGCAGGCGGAGCAGATCTCCACGTGGATCTCCGGCATCGTCGCGCGCGTCTCGATGCGGTTGCCGCACACGCACACGATCTGAGCGTTCACGTACGTCGGATGGATTTCCTTCTTCATGCTCAAGAACTCCCGTTCTGGTCACGGCCAGCGCATGCACGCCGCCGCGCGCGGCCCTCTATCCCGCGGTGTTCATCGACTCCAAGAACTTCTTGTTGCTGCTGGTCTTCGACAGCTTGTCGATGAGGAACTCCATGGCTTCCACCGACGGCTTCTCGTCGAGGAACTTGCGCAGGATCCACACCTTGTGCAGAACCGGCGGCGGCAGCAGCAGCTCTTCCTTGCGGGTTCCGGACTTCGAGATGTCGATGGCCGGGAACACGCGGCGGTCCGCCAGACGGCGATCCAGCACGAGCTCCATGTTACCGGTGCCCTTGAACTCCTCGAAGATGACCTCGTCCATGCGGCTGCCCGTTTCGATGAGCGCCGTGGCGATGATGGTCAGGCTGCCGCCGGCTTCGATATTGCGCGCGGCGCCGAAGAAGCGCTTGGGCTTCTGCAGGGCGTTCGAGTCCACACCACCCGAGAGGATCTTGCCACTGTGCGGCACCACCGCGTTGTGGGCGCGCGCCAGGCGCGTGATCGAGTCGAGCAGGATGACCACGTCCTTGCCGTGCTCGACGAGGCGTTTGGCCTTCTCGATGACCATGTCGGCGACCTGCACGTGACGCTCGGCGGGCTCGTCGAAGGTGGAGCTGACGACCTCGCCCTTCACCGAACGCTGCATGTCGGTGACCTCTTCCGGGCGCTCGTCGATCAGCAGGACGATGAGCACGACCTCGGGATGGTTGGTCGTGATCGCGTTGGCGATCTTCTGCAGCAGAATGGTTTTTCCGGCCTTGGGCGGCGACACGATGAGGCCGCGCTGACCCTTGCCGATGGGCGACAGCAGGTTGATGATGCGCGCCGGCACCTCTTCCGACATCGTCTCGAGGTTGATCATCTCTTCGGGATAGAGCGGTGTCAGGTTGTCGAAGAGAGTCTTGGACTTGGCGACCTCGGGGTTCTCGTAGTTGACCGCTTCCACGCGCAGCAAGGCGAAGTAGCGTTCGGTGTCCTTCGGCGGCCGGATCTGACCGGACACCGTGTCCCCCGTGCGCAGGTCGAACTTCTTGATCTGCGACGGCGACACGTAGATGTCGTCCGGGCCCGGCAGGTAGTTGTAGTCCGGTGAACGCAGGAATCCGTAGCCCTCGGGAAGGATCTGGAGGACGCCCTCCGAGAAGATGAGACCGTTCTTCTTGGTTTGCGCCTCGAGAATCTCGAAGATGAGCTCCTGCTTGCGCAGCCCGCTCGTGTTCGGGATCTTGAGATCCCCCGCGAGCTTGAGCAGGTCCTCGATCTTCTGATTCTTCAACTCCGCGATATCCATCACGACGGCCTGGCCTCGTTGCGAGGGGGCGTCACGTGTGACGGTATCGGAATCGTTGTTGTTGTTGCCGGATCGTGCCGAAGCTTGGTTGGACGGCTTCGAACCCGAACGGCGCGTGGATTTGGTAGGCACGTGTTTCTTCCCGTGAGTTGAGGAGACTGCTTTGCGGCGCAGAGGGAGTCCTCCGTCCGTTCCAGCTCCGACCTGTGTACTCCTGTGATCGCGACGGCTGTCGCAGAAACCCTCAGGCGACGTCCGAACCTTGGGACGGACCGTTCTCGTCGGCGTGGTTCCCCTTGGACCGTGCGACTGAGTGGGGTGTTGAGGTCGGTGGTAGATGTGGCTCTATCTGAACCGACACTAACTCCCGGCTTCGTCCATTGTCAAGGGTTCAGAGGCCCCGTCGGGGGAGTACGGTGCGGAATGTGGTGCTTCGGGGTTCGCCCGGTTCGTGCAAAGCCTATGCCACGCACCGGGCGAACCCGAAGCCTCTTTCGTCAGCGGCCTCCGCCACCACCCTTGAGGTCCTGGAACTCTTTCAGATCGCGCGCGGCGCCCGCAAAGTCACCGACACCGCGTTTGCAGAGTCCGCGCACACGCCAGAACTCTGCGCGGCTGGGCTCGATTCCGATCAGCTGATCGCCCAGACCAATGGCCATGTTGTAGTGCTGTTTGGAGGTCGGGACGTCACCGTTCTTCGACGCGTCCTCGGCCGCCAGGTAATGCGTGACCATGAGATTGTACAAGGTCGGCGTGTCGTTCGGCTTGATCTCGATCACCTTTTGGTAGGCCGCGATGGCCTCCTCGCGGCGCTCCAGCTGCGACAGCGAAATTCCCAACGCCGAGTAGTTGCCGACGTCGCTCTCGTCGATCAGACCCAGACGCTCGCGCACGCTCAACGCGTCCTGGAAGTACGCTGCGGCGTTCGCGTAGTCCTTGTCGTTGTAGAAGCGCTCGGCCATCGTGATGATCAGCGCGTAGTTCTCCGGAGACAGCTGAACCGCGCGCTTGTAGGCCTCCTGTGCCGGCCCGAGCTCGTCGCGCTTGTACAGCACGTCGCCCTTCGTCTGGTAGACGGCGATGCGCGTCTCCTTGTCCTCGGGGTCGAGCTCCAGCACGCGGTCGAGGTTCTCGATGATCGTCTTGGTGATGCGGTCGAACTCCGCGTCGTCGCCGCCCTTCTGGGCTTCCTTGGCCAGCTCCCACAGAGCGCCCGCGCGCGCGTAGTAGCCCTGGTAGTTCTCGGGGTCCGCGATCGTCGCCAGGCGGTACTCCATGGACGCGGTCACGTGGTCACCGTTCTTCGTCGCGATGACGCCACGGTTGTAGTGCCTGCCGAACATCGAGACGATGTTGTCGTCGGCACTCGCGCCCCAGCTCGCTTCGGCCAGCTCCTTCGCACGCGTGAAGTGCTTGAACGCGTTGCGCAGATAGGACTCGCTGGAGTCCGCGTAGCCCGCGGCTTCGGTGGACAGGTCGGTATCCTTGCCGTAGTAGGCCGCGCCGATGAAGTAGTGGGTGTCGCCGTCCTCGGGGTTCTGCGCCAACGCTGCGGCACCTTGCTCGATCGCCTTGTCGTACAGCTTCTGCTGTACGTAGATCTTCATGCCGGTCTTCTCTTTGCTGGCGCACCCCAAGCTCCCCACGACCAGCACGGCGATGATCGCCATCAAATATCGCTGCATGCTCGTTCAAGCCTCCTGGATCGGGGACGCCTTGCTTCTCGCTGTATGCGACGCACCAGAGCCCGCCAGCCGGGGAATCGATGGATGATTCGATGCTGGGGACACGACCTTGCGAGGCGTCGGAATGGTACACCCGTGCAGAGTGAACATGGCCTGCCAACCTGGTGGTCGCATTTCGTGGCCACCTCTATTTAAGCCCCCCGGCGCGCCCTGTCAAGACACGCAACCCCATGGCGCTGCGACGGATGTCGGCTGTGCGGGCCGTCGCGGCGGCCGGCGGGGCGCCCGGGACA